>NZ_FOQW01000016.1:0-144033 GCF_900113845.1 Methylobacterium brachiatum
CCGCCTGGATCGCGTTGGCGGCGGCGATGCCGTTGCGGCCGGTGGCGCCGGCGGCGAGCGGCACGTCGTTGCGGGTGAGGGTCAGGTCGACCTCGTTGGGGCGGTAGCGCAGGCCCGGGGACAGGAAGGCGAGGTTGGCGCTGACCCCGTCGAACCGGCCGGAGACGCCGCCGGCGGCGGTGAGGATCGCGTAGGTGGTGCGCGGGCTGTAGGCGCCCGAGGCCGCCTGCACCTGCACGGTGCCGCCGGCCAGCGTCGCGGCGCCGCCGGCGGCGATCCTGTCGGCCTGTCCGGCGGCGTTGGCCTCGACCCGGTAGGTCGAGCCCGGGGCGAAGGCGACCGCGCCGGCGACGGTGAGCGTGCCGATCGAGTTGCCCGGCGCCACCGTGCCGCCCGACAGGGCGTTGACGCCCCCGACGCTGCCCGAGCCGCCCAGCAGGCCGCCGGCATTGACCGAGACGGTGCCCGCGATGGTGCCGTTGGCGTAGAGCGCGCCGCCATTGCCGATGCCGACATCGATGCCGAGGCGGTCGGTGGCGTCCATGCGCAGGGTGCCGGTGACGTTCCCGAAATAGCCGGCGGCGGCGTAGAGGTCGATGCGGCTCCAGTAGCTCAGCGGGCTGCCGTAGAAGGCGGCCAGCGCGTTGGTCTCGGTGTTGACGACGACCTGGTTGATCGTGTCCGTCGAGAGCTGGCCGTAGAGGCCGCCCTGGGGGGCGAGGGTGCGGGCGGCCGCGGTCGATCCGCCGTAGAGCGGGGCCAGCAGGATCGAGGCGTCGGGCCCGCCCGCGGGGGCGGCCTCGCGCGGGGCCTGGGCGAAGGACAGGGTCGGCAGGCCGTAGGTCATGCGGGCCTGGTAGGCCGCCTGGTTGGCGGCGGAGGGGATGTAGGGGTTGCCCGTGATGTTGGGCGCCCCGGCCGCGCAGGCCGCGACGGTGTTGCCGCACTGGGCGGCGAGATAGGCCTGGATCTGGCCCTGGGCCTGGACGAACTGGTTGGGCAGGTTGAGCGCGACGCCGGTCACCGCGGCGTTGTTGATATAGGCCGGGTTGGTGAAGGCCTGGGCGAGGTCGTAGAAGGCCAAGGCCCGACCTCCGATGATGTCCAGCGGGTAGTGCACGCCGAGCACGATGCGACTCTCAGCGTATTCGGAGGCGCGCAGAAGCATGCTTTGGTACTGTTGCGGCACCAGCATCGCCAGCAGCAGGCTATGCGTATAGGCCAAGGTTGTGTGCCCGCTCGGGAAAGACGGGTTGGTTTCAAGACCGTTAAGCGCGGACCGATCGAAGATGTTGAACCGGCCCGGCGCTGCTTGAACGGGACGCGATGAACCGTAGACGTCCTGGCCCCGCTGCTTGTTAGACACGCCGTAAGCGAGGTCGTAGACGCTGTCTCGGGTGTTGGGCAGTCCATTATACGTCGGTAGGCTGTAGCCAGCCGGCGCCACGGCCGGCACCGCTACGTAATTGGCCGGGGTCACGCTCGGGTTTCTCGCCGCGCCATTGGCGAAGTAGTTTTTGGCGATCGCATTGTCGTCGCCGGTAAGGGCATCTCCGCTGATCAGTAGATTGATCACGCTGCCGAGCGGCCCTTTCGTCCCCTGCGCGGCGCCACGCTGGTAGATCGGGCCGAGCTGGGCGCCGAGGCCGCCAACAAGTTGCTGCGGGACGATGCCGTTGACCGGCGTCTGAGCCGGCAGCCCGCCCGCCAGATTCGCGGCGATCGGAACAACGCCCAAGCCGACTGATGTGAGATCGTTGCGCTCCAGATAGAGGTAGCTCTTGTCGCTAATCGCGCGCTGTTGCCGCGCGAGATCGGCGATGGCGTTGATCGCCGACGACTGCGAAAGGTTTAAATCGAGGGTCTGCCGACCGATCGTTGTACCATTCAACGCTAGAAAAGGTCCCAGCAAGTTGACAGCATTTACTGTCGATACGTTTACGTTGGGAGTTTGCGCCTGCACACCCGAACCGCATGCGGCGACCATCAACGCCGCGATCGAGACCCCGTAGCGAAACGTCATTTCCGGCCCCCAAGCCTGCGACCATTCGGCCCGCGGCGGGAGATTTAACGAATTCTACAGATGCGAATGCGTCATAATCCATTCACATTGCGCTGAATCACGGGCTGTATCTCCCGCGCAACAGGCGCTTATCTTAGCCGGCATAAATTTTCCGGTCGCGTTGCTTGCACGTTGCTTCATGCATGCCAGCCGCCGATGACCAAATCTTCCCACGACTGGTCGAGTCCGTGGCATCGCCCAGCGGACGGCTCGCGTTATCTGCGGACAGATGCCAGTCCTCGGCATCCGCAGTGGGTGCCGCCGTATCAGTAAACACACCGGCCCTGGACTATAGGAGGACCGACTGAACTTGGTTCCAATTGATAGCTTCGTATTATCGTCCATAGACGCGCGAATATAATGCTGCCGTGAATCGGCCCGGTAAAACGTCACTGAACCGTCATCGCGTAATCCTAATCCCGCCCCGCTTCCGAAGACGATTCAACGCGAGGGCCCATGTCCGATTCCGCCGTAATGCCGCAGCCGGTGGCGGGAGGCAGGCCAGCGAGCGGTCCGCGCCTCGACCACGGGATGCATTTGGGTGGCGTGGTCGCCTTCCTGGCTGTTCTGGTGGCCGGGCTCGGCTACGCGGTGGTGAGCCTGATCACCGACATGAACGCGGTCGGCGAGGCGCCGCTGGCCTACGGGGCCTTCGCGCTGCTCGGGCTCGCCCTGCTGATCGCCCTCGCCTTCGAATTCGTGAACGGGTTCCACGACACCGCCAACGCGGTGGCGACCGTGATCTACACCCACTCGATGCCGCCGCTGGTGGCGGTGGTCTGGTCGGGCTTCTTCAATTTCCTGGGGGTGATGCTGTCCTCCGGCGCGGTGGCCTACGCCATCGTCACCCTCCTGCCGGTGGAGCTGATCCTCCATGTCGGCTCGGGGGCCGGCTACGCGATGATCTTCGCGCTGCTGCTGGCCGCCATCATCTGGAATCTCGGGACCTGGGCCTTCGGCCTGCCGAACTCGTCGTCGCACGCGCTGATCGGCTCGGTCCTGGGCGTCGGGCTGGGCAACCAGCTCATGAGCGGCGGCACGGGCACCGCCGGGGTCGATTGGGGCCAGGCGCTCAACGTGTTCAAGGCGCTGCTGTTCTCGCCGGTCTGCGGGTTCGTCCTGGCCGCGGCGCTGCTGCTCGTCCTGAAATTCCTGGTGCGCCGCAAGGACCTCTACGAGGCCCCCAAGGGTGAGGCGCCGCCGCCGATCTGGATTCGCGGCATGCTGATCCTGACCTGCACGCTGGTGTCGTTCTTCCACGGCGGCAATGACGGCCAGAAGGGCATGGGCCTGATCATGCTGATCCTGATCGGCGCCGCGCCCACCGCCTACGCGCTGAACCGGACCATGTCGGACGACACGACCCCGGCCTTCATCGAGGCCTCCACGTCGGCGAGCCAGGTCTTCGCCGCCCGCGCCGCCGGCGCCCCCCAGCCGGACGCCGTGCAGGCGCGCCGGACGGTGACGGACGCCCTGAAGACCAAGAACCTGAACCAGCCGCCGGTCTACGCCGCCCTCTCGGCGCTCGCGACCGACATCGCCGCCAGCGTGAAGAATTACGGCGCGATCCGCAGCGTGCCGGCCGCCCAGACCGAGAACATGCGCAGCGACATGTACCTCGCCGCCGACGCGGTGCGGCTGCTGCCGGGCGCCGGGGTGGAGTTCTCGGACCCCGAGAAGGCGACCCTGAAGACCTATACCGGGCTGCTCAACAACGGCACCCGCTACATCCCGGGCTGGGTGAAGATCTGCGTCGCCCTGGCGCTCGGGCTCGGCACGATGGTCGGCTGGAAGCGCATCGTCGTCACGGTGGGCGAGAAGATCGGCAAGACCCACCTCACCTATGCCCAGGGCGCCTCGGCCGAGATCGTGGCCGCGGGCACGATCGGGCTCGCCGAGCTCTACGGCCTGCCGGTCTCGACCACGCACATCCTGTCCTCGGGCGTGGCCGGGACGATGGCGGCCAACGGCTCGGGCCTGCAGATGTCGACGGTGCGCAACATGGCGCTCGCCTGGGTGCTGACCCTGCCGGCCGCCATCACGCTGGCGGCGAGCCTGTATTTCCTGCTGCGCCACGTCTTCTGACGGGCCCGGGCCCCGCGGTGCAGGATCCTGCGCCGCGGGCCCGGAAGCACGCAGCGCGCTGTCGAGACGGACAGGGCCGTTTCCGTGGTCGACGGAAACGGCCCTGTCCGTTCTGGTCCCGATGTCTCGGGTGGTTACGGGCGCGCCATGGCGCGCACGAAGGCCAGGCAGGTGCGGCGCGCGGCGACGGTCTCGATCGCCATGAAGGCCGTCACGAGATCCGCGGCCTGAGCGACCGTCTCGCCCGGTGCGCGCTCGTCCGGGAAGAACGCGTCGACCGGCAGATGGAGCGTGTCGGCGATGCGTTCCAGGATCGCCGCAGAGCGATCCGCCTCCGGATGCCGGCAAACCGGCTGGGTCATGGCGCGGGCCGCCATTCAATCCACCTGATGACCGAGCTGGATCGCCCGGGCGATCTCGGAGCGCCGCGCGGCGTAGCCGGGGGCAACCATCGGGTAATCGGCGGGCAGGCCGAACTTGGCCCGGTAGCGCTCGGGCGTCAGGCCATTGGCGGTGAGGTGCCGCTTGAGCGTCTTGTAGGACCGGCCGTCGATGAAGCTGATCAGGCCGTCCCGGCCGATCGAGGCCTCGATCTGCTCGGCGGACGGGCCGGTCCAGCCCGCGGCGCGGCCGGTGGGGTTCTTCTGAAGCACCGCGATGGCCGTGTGGACCTGGTCGATCAGCACCGGCAGGTCTCCCGCCCCCACGGGGTTCCGCGACACATAAGCGGCGACGATCGCGCCGACTTTCTCGATCAGGAAGGAAGAGCGGGGTTCGGTTTGATTGATCATGTCAGGTGTCGCTGTTCAACATTTCGTTACTAATGGCCCGCGTTGCCGACCGACGGCCCGAAGATCCGCCCCAGTGATCGACATCCGCCGGACACCCCACCGACGGTGAGTTGCCACGCGAACCTCAAGTTGCTTGAGTGCATCTCTTGAGGTGAGAAACAATATACAATATGTGCCCGATGGCGCTTGTCTGAAGACGCGGATCCCTTGTCCTCGCCGCGCGAAATGCCGGTCGATAAAAAAATTTACTAATGGAAGCACTGTTTTCGACCGAGGGCCTTAACCCGTTGCACAGCTTTCGGCAGTGGCGGGATGCAATCTCTGGGTGGGGCGTGCCCCTCGAACAGTCGCGCCTCGACGACGGGCCGTTCACCGGCAAGCTCGAGGCCGCCCGCCTCGGGCCCCTGTCGTTGATGCGGATCACCAACAGCGCCATCCGCAGCGAGGCGACGCGCGAGCAGATCCAGCGCACCGGCAAGGACGGTACGGTCGTGGTGATCTTCAAGCTCGCCGGCGTGTCGATGCTCGGCCAGGATGACCGGTCGGCCGTGCAGCGGCCCGGCGACATGGTGGTGATCGATCATCGTCCGGCCACCCACGAATCCCATGCGGGCAGCCAGGCGCTGCTCCTGGAACTGCCGCGCGAGCGCCTGGAGAGCGTTCTGGGATCCACGCGCCTCTATACGGCCATGGCGATGGGCGCGGACGTCGCCTCCACGGCGGTGACAGTCAAATTCGTCCACGAGCTGGTCCGCCTGCGCGCCCAGCTCGATCCCGAATCGGCCGCCCGGATGGCGTCGATCGGCGTCGACCTGATCGTCGCCAGCATCGCCGAGCGCCTGGCGCTCGAAGTGTCCCGGCCGATGCAGGGGACCGTCGTGGTCCAGCGCGCCAAGGCGTATGTCGAAGCCCATCTCGGCGACCCGACCCTGGACCCGCCGCATCTGGCGGCCGCGGTCGGCGTCTCGTTGCGGCGGCTCCAGGAATTGTTCCACGCGCGCGGCCAGCACATTTCCGACTGGATCTGGCACCGCCGGCTCGAGGTCGCGACCAAGCGCCTGACCGACCCGGGCTGCGTCCACCTGTCGATCGGCCCGCTGGCCTTCGGCTGCGGCTTCGCCAACCAGGCCCATTTCTCCCGCCGCTTCAAGGAACGCCACGGCATGACTCCCCGCGAGTATCGCCAGGCGGCCCTCGTCAGCACCCCGTAGGCCATCGCGCCACCCGGCCCCGCCAGGGAACAGCACCCGTGCAGCCCGTATTCACGACTGACGGCCTCCATCCGAAGAACAGCTTCCAGATCTGGCGCGAGGTGCTGTTCGAGCGGCTCGTGCCGATCGAGATCGAGCGCCTCGACGACAGGCCGTTCGCCGGCAAGATGGAGGTCGCCAGCGTCGGCTCCCTCAACATGAGCCGCGTCACGCAGGGCGCCCTGCGCAGCGAGACGACGCCCAACGCCGCGCGCCATCACGACAGGGCCGGCATGGCCGTCGTGCTGTTCAAGCTCGCCGGCACCTCGACCTGCCTTCAGGACGGCCGGGATTCGGTGCAGAAGCCCGGCGACATCGTCGTGCTCGATCACCGGCCGGCCGTGGTGACGACGAGCGCGGGCAGCCAGTCCGTGTTCCTGGAACTGCCGCGTGAGCGCCTGGAGAACATGCTCGGGCCCACCCGGCTCTACACCGCGCTGGCAATGGGGGCGGAACTGGCCTCGACCAGCCTCGCCGCGAGCTTCTTCCGCGAGTTGGTTCAGGTGCGCCACCGGCTCGACGCCGACGCGGCCGAACGGATGTCGGCGATCGGCGTCGACCTGATCGTGGCCTGCATCGCCGAGCGGATGGCCAAGGAGGTGCCGCAGCCGCTGCACGCGACCGTCGTGGTCCAGCGCGCCAAGGCGTATGTCGAGGCTCATCTCGGCGACCCGACCCTGGACCCACCGCATCTGGCCGCCGCGGTCGGCGTCTCGTTGCGCCGGCTCCAGGAATTGTTCCACGCGCGCGGCCAGCACATTTCCGACTGGATCTGGCACCGCCGGCTCGAGGCCGCCGCCAAGCAGCTGGCCGATCCGAGCGGCGCCCATATCCAGATCGGAGCCGTGGCCTTCGGCTGCGGCTTCGCGAGCCAGGCCCATTTCTCCCGCCGCTTCAAGGAACGCCACGGCATGTCCCCGCGCGAGTACCGGATCGCGGCCCTCCTGGGCACGCCGTAGGGGCGTCCGCCCCATCGCGGCGGGGCACGAGACCGCAACGGACGCCCCGCATGACCACACGATGCCCGGGCGTGCTGCAGGGCGGCCACGGCAGGTGTTGTCCCGCCCGTGGCATGCTCGGCGGCCCGGGAAAAAGCAGAGCGGCATTTGCATCGGCAGGGGAAATTTTGATATAGGCCCCTGCAACACCTTGCTCAGGTGGCCGCAAGACCGGTCGATATTTGATCTAGATCAATATAAATGCTGCCAAGCAATCAAAGTTCCAAAACAATACTTCAGAACCCCATAACGCGATGACCCCGCACATCATATTTGTGAAAACGGAATTATATTTATGAGATTATTGTTTTCAACCGACAATCTTCCTGTCAATACCAGATTCAAACGTTGGCTGGAGACACTGGAAGAGCAGCGCCTGCCCCTCGAGCAGGAGCGGCTCGGCTCCGGTCCGTTCGAGGCCAAGCTGGAGAGCGCCACCCTCGGCCCTCTGACGATGACGCGGGTCTCGGAGGGCCCCCTCCGCAGCGAGGCGACACCGCGCGCGATCCGTCGCCTGGGCGACGAGGGCTGGATCAGCGTGGCTTTCACCCTCGCCGGCGCGACGACGGTCGGGCAGCGGGATCGGACATCGAAGCAACGCCAGGGCGACCTGGTCGTGATTGAGCATCAACCGACGGTGATCACGACGAGCCCGGGCAATCAATCACTCTACCTGAAGATGCCGCGCGAGCGCCTGGAGAGCGTGCTCGGGCCGGCCCGCCGCTACGCGGCCCTGACCGTGGGCGCCGAGCTGGCCACCGCGACCCTGGCGATGAGCTTCTTCGAGGAGCTGAGCCGCATGCATCACCGGCTCGATCCCGTCACGGGCGCCCGGATGGGTTCGATCGGCGTCGACCTGATCGTGGCCAGCATCGCCGAGCGGATCGCCCTGGATGCGCCCCTGCCGGCCAGCGGCGACATCCTGGTCCAGCGGGCCAAGGCGCATGTCGAAGCGCATCTCGGCGACCCCGCTCTCGATCCGCCCCGGCTCGCGGCGGCGGTCGGCGTCTCGCTGCGCCGGCTCCAGGCGCTGTTCGACGAGCGCGGCCAGCACGTCTCCGACTGGATCTGGCAGCGCCGTCTGGAAGTCGCGGCCGATCGCCTGGCGGACCCGACCTGCACCCACCTGACGATCGACACCCTGGCCGGCGGCTGCGGCTTCGCCAGCCGGGCCCATTTCTCCCGCCGGTTCAAGGGCCGGTTCGGCCTGGCGCCCAGCGACTTCCGGCGCGCCGTCGGGCTGGGTCTGCAATAACGGTCCGGCGCGCCCCGCTCAGGGGCCGCGGTCGCTCCGGCGCAGGCTCGCCGGCATGGCAAACAGCAGGAGGCCGGCCGCCACCAGGCAGAGCGAGCCGATGACGTAGAGAGCCGGCGTCGTGGACCCGGTCAGGTCCTTGACCCAGCCGACCATCACCGGGCTGACGATGCCGCCGAGCTGGCCGAGCGTGTTGATCAGCGCGATGCCGCCGGCCGCGCCGACGCCGGTGACGAGCTTGGCCGGCAGGGTCCAGAAGGTCGGGATCGAGGCGACGATCCCGGAACCCAGCAGCGCCAGCGCGATCATCAGGGGCACGATCTGCCGATCGAACAGGCCCGCGGTGAAGAAGCCGATGGCCGCGGCGATCGCCAGGGCGGCGACGAATTTCGGCCGCTCGCCCGAGGCGTCGGACAGGCGCCCGACCACCACCATGCTGATCGCGCCACAGATGTAGGGGATTGCGGTCAGGAACCCGACATAGGCGGCGCTGCTGCCGCTCGCGGTCTTGATCAGGTCCGGCCCCCAGAAGTTCAGGCCGTAGGAGCCGATCTGGAGGAGGAAGTAGACCAGCCCGATCATCAGGAAGCCCGGCTGGCGGAGCGCGCCGAGGAGCGAATGATCGCCGATCTCCCGGTTGTGGTGGGCGATCCGGGCCGACAGCAGGTCCTTCTCCGGCTGCGAGAGCCAGCGCGCGTCGGAGATCCGGTCGTCGAGGCGCATCAGCACCAGGGCGCCGAGCAGGAGGCAGGGCAGGCCGCCGGCCAGGAACAGCCATTGCCAGCCGGCGAGCCCGGCGACGCCGTTGAGGCCGCCGAGGATCAGGCCGGCCACCGGCGCCCCGACGATGCCGGAGAAGGCCGAGGCCACGAACAGGAACGAGGTGATCCGCCCGCGATGGGAGGCCGGGAACCACAGGGTCAGGTAGTACAGGATGCCGGGCGCGAAGCCCGCCTCCATGGCGCCGATGAGGAAGCGCAGGGTGTAGAAGTGCCACTCGGTGCGGATGAAGATCATCAGCGCGGTGGCGATCCCCCAGGAGATCATGATCCGGGCGATCCAGCGGCGCGCGCCGACCCGGTAGAGGAACAGGTTCGACGGCACCTCGAAGATGACGTAGCCGACCACGAACATGCTGGCGCCGAGCCCGTAGGCGACGTTGCTGAAGCCGAGGTCGCTCTGCAGCTGGAACTTGGCGAAGCTGATGTTGATCCGGTCGAAGAACGCGAACAGGTAGCAGACCATGATCAGCGGCATCAGCCGCCACGCGACCTTCCGGACGATTCCGGTCTCGGTCACGTCCTCTGGGCGCGCGGGCGCGCCGGTCACCGCGATGGCCATCGTGTTCCTCCCTGGAGAAGTCCGGCCGCCCCGTCGCGGAAGGGCCGGATGCGCGGAGCCGCCTTCGATGGGCGGCTTTGTCGCGCGGCGTTCGTCGAGACGTCAGGCGGCCCGGGGGACCGGGTGCAGGTCGCAGGGCCGGCCGGCCTTGGCGACCTGGCCGGGCACCTCGTGGCCGACGAGCCGCGGCAGGTCCCGGGACAGGGCGATCAGGGCCGGCAGGTCGAGGCCGGTCCGGATCCCCATCTCGTGGGCCATGCTGACCAGATCCTCGGTGCAGATGTTGCCGGTGGCGCCCGGCGCGAACGGGCAGCCGCCGAGACCGCCGAGCGCCGCGTCGAAGCGGCGGGCGCCCGCCTGCCAGGCGGCCAGCACGTTGGCGAGGCCGACCCCGCGGGTGTTGTGGAAGTGCAGGGTCAGATGCTCGGCCGGGACGATCGCCAGGACCCGGGCGACGAGCCGCTCGACCTGGCGCGGGTTGGCCATGCCGGTTGTGTCGGCGAGCGTCACGCCGGTGATGCCGAGCGAGCGGTAGCGCTCCACCTGCGCGATCACCTTGTGGATCGGCTGATCGCCCTCGAACGGGCAGCCGAAGGCGGTGGCGACCGTGGCGTTGGTCAGGACCGACGCGCCCGTCACGGTCTCCATAATCCGGGCGAATCCCGCGATCGAGTCGTCCGGGCTCATGCCCATATTGGCGCGGTTGTGGGTCTCGCTCACCGAGGCGACGAGGTTGATCTCGTCGACCTTGGCGGCGAGCGCCCGCTCGGCCCCCTTGGGGTTCGGGACGAGCGCCACGTAGACGGTACCGGGCCGGCGGCGGATCCCGGCGAACAGCTCGGCGGCGTCGCGCAGGGCCGGTACCGCCTTGGGCGAGACGAAGGACGAGACCTCGATGCGGGAGAAGCCCGCATCCGAGAGCGCGTCCACCAGAGCGATCTTGTCGGCGGTCTCGACCCAGGCGGCCTCGATCTGGAGGCCGTCGCGGGGCGCGACCTCCTGGACCAGCATCGTGGCGTCGCTCATTTCACGGCTCCCGCGTCGCGCAGCGTCCGGATCGCGGCCGGGTCGAGGCCGAGATCGGCCAGGACCGCGTCGGTATGGGCGCCGAGCGCCGGGCCTTGCCAGCGCACCGCCCCGGGGGTGCCCGAGAGCTTCGGCACGATGCCGGGCATCTTCACCTGGGTGCCGCCGGGCAGTTCCGCCTCGAGGATCATGTCCCGGGCCTGGTAATGCGGGTCGGCGACGATGTCGGCCACCGAGTAGATCCGCCCGGCCGGCACGTCCGCGGCGTCGAGGGCGGCCAGGGCGTCGGCGACGCTGCGGGCCTTCGACCAGTCGCCGATCACGCCGTCCAGCATGGCGGCGTGCTGCGAGCGGCCCTCGTTCGAGCGCATGCGGGGATCCTCGGCGAGGTCGGGGCGGCCAATGGCCGTCATCAACCGGCGGAAGATCGGATCGCTGTTGCCCGCGATGACGACGTAGCCGCCATCCTGCGTCGGGTAGGTGTTGGACGGGGTGATGCCGGGCAGCGCGCCGCCGGTGCGGGTGCGGATCTCGCCGAGCAGGTCGTATTCGGGGACCAGGCTCTCCATCACGTTGAAGACGCTCTCGACCAGCGAGACGTCCACGACCTGCCCGGCGCCGCCATTGACCTTGACGTTGAGGATCGACATCAGCGCGCCGATCACGCCGTGGAGCGAGGCGAGGGTGTCGCCGATGCTGACCCCGACCCGGGCCGGCGGGCTGTCGGGGGAGCCGGTGGTGTAGCGCAGCCCGCCCATGGCCTCGCCGATGGCGCCGAAGCCCGGCCGGTCGCGATAGGGCCCGGTCTGGCCGTAGCCGGAGATCCGCACCATCGTGAGCTTCGGGTTGAGGGACGAGAGCACGTCCCAGCCGAGCCCGAGCTTCTCCAGGCCGCCGGGCCGGAAATTCTCGACCACAACATCGGCGCTGGTGGCGAGGCGCTTGACGATGTCGAGCCCCTCCGGCGTCTTGAGGTTGACCGCGATCGACTTCTTGTTGCGCGACTGGAGATACCACCACAGCGAGGTGTCGCCGTGCATCTTGCGCCAGGTGCGCAGGGGGTCGCCGCCTTCCGGCGCCTCGACCTTGATCACCTCGGCACCGAACTCGGCCAGGAGCTTGGTGGCGAAGGGGGCGGCGATGAGCTGGCCGAGTTCCAGCACACGGATCCCGCTGAGCGGACCTGACACCGTCGTTCTCTCCCTGTCTTTGCCCGGAGGATACGACCGGCTTCCGGGCGATGTCCAAACGCGATGCGCCAGCCTGCGTTCTCCGGCCGCGAACGCAGAGGGCTCTCTACCCGCCCGTCATGCGCAGGTGATCCAGCAGCAAGGCGGCAGCGGGCGGCAGGGCGCCGGGCCGGACCACGAGGGTGAGCGTCCGCGTGGCCCAGGGATCGGTCAGCGGCACCGCGGCGAGATGCAACTGCGGACCGAGCAGGGCGAAGACCCCCTCCGGAATCGTGCCGAGCCCCATCCCGGCCTGCGCCATCCGGCAGATCCCGTCGAAGCTCGGCACGTGGATCCGCAGGCGCAGAGGCCGCCCGAGCCGCCGGGCCTCGTCCCGCAGGGCGGCGTGGATCGAGCTCTCGACGTGCAGGCCGACATGGTCGTAATCGAGGGTCTCGGCGAGGGCGATGGCGGTTCGCCCGCTCAGCGGATGATCGGCCGGCATCACCAGGACCAGGCGGTCGCCGCGATACGGATAGGCCGCGAGCGAGCGGGTGTCGGTGCCGCCGGCGCAGATCCCGAGATCGGCCGCGCCCTCCTCGACGCCCAGCACCACGCCGCCGCTCGGCCGCTCCGCCAGGTCGACGCGGATCCGCTCCTGCGCGGCCAGGAAGGTCTGGAGGTCCTCGGGCAGGAACTGGACGATGGCCGAGAGGTTGGCGAGCATCCGGACGAAGCCGCGCACCCCGTGGGCGTGCTCGGCGAGTTCGAGCGCCATCTGCTCGGCGCTGGCCAGCATCCGGCGGGTGTGGTGCAGCAGGGTCTCGCCGGCCGGCGTCAGGCGCATCCCCCGCGGCTCGCGGGTGAGCAGCGTGCAGCCCAGGGCGTGCTCCAGCTCGGCCAGCCGCTTGCTCACCGCCGAGGGTGCGATGGAAGCCCGCCGGGCCGCGCCGTTGAGCGTCCCCGCCTCGCAGATCGCCGCGAACAGGCGCAGCGTCTTGAGGTCGAGGCGGCTGACGGTCGCCGCGGTGGGAAGCGTCTCGCGAATGCTCAGGATCCTTTCTTCGCGGCCTCCTGCGGCCCGCGCCAGTCCCGCGCGCCGACCGGTTGGCCATACGCGCCGTGGCCGAGCTTGGCGCCCTGCCGGTTGACCAGGCCGAAGCGCAGGACCGCCTGCTCCAGATAATCGATCGCGTCGACCAGATGGGCGCGGGCCGCCGCGATCGCGTCCTCGCCCTCCTCGACCGGGGTCTCGGCGAGGTTCACCGCGGCGATCAGCACCCGGTCGCGCTCCTCCTCAATCCGCCGGTCGCGCTCGACATGGCCGCGGACGCGGGCGTCGAAGGCCTCGATCACTGACCAGGGCAGCGCGTCCTTGTCGACCGGCGCCCGGAAGGCCAGCGCGTGGCGCCGCGCCGCCGCGGCGGCCGCCCTGACGTGATCGGCGAGTTCTGCATCCATCCGGGTCTCTCCGTGGGGTCTCGGGTTCGGGTTGGGCCGATGCCCGCACATGCTGTCTCGAACGCGCGCCCGCCAGGCCCGTTGCCGGGCGGCCGATCGGGTCGCAGCCCGAGCCTTCCAAACCGGAATCGCGCGAAGGCCTTACCTTGACAATGCGAGGCCTTATCTCTCGGAAGTGTGATCCGTGTACCGGGCCCCGCTCGGAAGGGAGCTACCCTGAATGGTCTCGATGCTGAACGCCGGCGCGCTGCGCCCGACATCCGCGGCGGCGCGCCTGCTGAGCGCGCTCACGATCCTCCTGGTCGCCACCGGCCTGTCCGGCTGCGGGGCGGTCAACCGCGTGCCGACCCTCGAGGAGCAGGCCAAGTCGTCCTGGAGCGAGGTGCAGAACCAGTACCAGCGCCGCGCCGACCTGATTCCCAACCTGGTCGAGACCGTGAAGGGCTATGCCCAGCAGGAGAAGGACGTGCTGATCGGCGTCACCGAGGCCCGGGCGAAAGCATCGAGCGTGAAGGTCGACGCCTCGACGGTGAGCGATCCACAGAAATTCAAGGAGTTCCAGGACGCGCAGAACCAGCTCTCCGGCGCGCTCGGGCGCCTGCTGGTCACGGTGGAGAAATACCCCGACCTGAAGTCCAACCAGAACTTCTTGGCCCTGCAATCGCAGCTCGAAGGCACCGAGAACCGCATCGCCGTGGCGCGGCGCGACTATATCGGCGCGGTCCAGGCCTACAACACCGAGCTGCGCACCATCCCGGGCCGCTGGATCGCCGCGATCCTGTATCCCGAGGCCAAGCCGATGGAGACCTTCTCGGCAACCCCGAACGCCGACCGGCCGCCGAACGTGAAGTTCTAGAAGCGGCACCATTAAATGCGGCTCATGGGCCTGAGCACCGGGACGCTGGTGCGGCTGTTCCTGGCGCTGGTCGTCCTGTTCGGGTGCCTGGCGGTCTACGCGGTCGGGGCGCTCGCCGCCGACCTGACCTTCCCGCCGCTCACCGGACGCGTGGTCGACGGCGCGGGTATCCTGACGCCCGACCAGCGCGCGGCCCTGGGGGCCAAGCTGAAGGCGCACGAGGACAAGACCTCGGACCAGGTGGTGGTGGCGACAGTGCCCAACCTCCAGGGCACGACCATCGAGGACTTCGCCAACCGCCTGTTCCGGGACTGGAAGCTCGGGCAGGCCAAGACCAACAACGGCGCGCTGCTGCTGGTGGCGCCGAGCGAGCGCAAGGTGCGGATCGAGGTCGGCTACGGCCTCGAAGGGGCGCTGACCGACGCGCTCACGCGGGTCATCATCGCCAGCGCGATCACGCCGCGCTTCAAGACCGGTGACTATTACGGCGGGATCAACGCCGGTATCGACGGGATCCTGGGGATCCTGTCGGGCGATGCCGAGGACTGGCAGCGCAAGCCGCAGGTCCGGGCCGACGAGGTGGATCCCCGGCAGGTCGCGGTCTTCGTCATCCTGTTCCTGGTCGTGCTGTTCGTGGCCTGGCGCATGAGCCGCGGCGGCGGGGGCGGCCGCGGCGGGCGCGGCGGCGGCATCGTGTTCCTGCCGGGCCCCGGCTCAGGCGGGTGGAGCGGCGGCTTCTCGGATGGCAGCTCGTCGGGCGGCTTCGGCGGCGGATTTTTCGGCGGAGGCGGCTCGTCGGGCGGAGGGGGATCCTCGGGTGACTGGTAGGATCGCCGACATTCTCCCGCCCGCGGCCTGCGAGCGCCTGGCTGCGGCAGTGTCCCGGGCCGAGGCCGGCACGTCCGGCGAGATCGTCGTGATGATCAGCCGGCGTGCGGGCGCCTACCGCTCGGTGGTGCTGCTCACGGCGCTGATCGCCGCGCTGATCCTGCCCTGGCCGCTGATCGTGCTGACCGGCTGGAGCGCGACCACGATCCTGCTGGCGCAGGCGGCCCTGGTCGCGGCCATCCTGGCGACCAGCCAGAATGCGCGGCTGCGGCTTGCCCTGGTGCCGCGCCGGCTGCGCAGCGCCCGGGCCCGCGAGGCCGGGCAGCGGGCCTTCTGGTCCCGCGGCCTGAGCCGCACCCGGTCCCGCACCGGCGTGCTGCTCTACCTGTCGCTGGCCGAGCGCCATGCCGAGATCGTCACGGATCTCGGCGTGCTGCAGCGCATCCCGGCCGAGTCCTGGGACGGGATCCTGGCCGAGCTCGGCCGTGCCCTGGCGGGCGGCGACATCGAGGGCGGGCTGACCGTCGCGGTCGAGCGGATCGGCGCCATCCTGGCGGAGCATCTCCCGGCCGGCCCGCACGATCCGGACGAATTGCCGAACCGGGTGATCGTCGCGGATTAGCGCCGCGTCCCAGGACGGAATACATCAGGGCCTGCAGCGCCGATCCATCGATCGAGCGCGGTGACGGACTTTGTGCGCTGCCGCACGATCCCGGTCCGAGACCGGTAACCCGAGGGGCCCGCTCGCGATTTGACCGCATGGGACTCGGGGCCGGGCCGCGTTCGCGCGCGGCACCGAGATCGAGACGAGGCGCGAGGCCGCCATTTCGGCCTCGCCCAAGGAGGCCGTCATGAAGATCCTGATCGCGGCAACGCCGCTCACCGGCCATGTGAACCCGATGCTCGCCATCGGCCGCGCCGCGGCGGCCCGGGGCGACGAGGTGCTTGTGCTCACCGATCCGGCCTTCCAGGCGAAGGTCGAGGAGGCCGGCCTGCGCTTCACGCCCTACGCGGACAACGAATCCGCCGGATATCTCGAGACGGAGCTGCCCGCCGGGCCGGAGCGCTTCCGGCACGAGTTCCAGCGCCGCTTCATCGATCCGATGCCGGACCAGACGGCGGCCTTGAAGGCGCTCATCGCCGCGGATGCGCCGGACGTGATCGTCGCGGGCAGCATGTTCCTCGGCGTGCTGCCGCTGCTCCTCGACACCGCGCCACGGCCGCCGATCGTCACCGCCAATATCAGCATCCTGTTCCTCGACCGGCCCGATCACGCCCCGGTCGGGCTGGGCCTCCCGCCGGCCCGCGACCAAGCCGAGCTCGCGCGCTACGCCGCGCTCAAGGTCGGGATGGATGCAGCCTTCGCCAACCCGGTCCGGGCCTACGCGGACGCGCAACTCGCCCGGCTGGGCGTGTCCCCGCTGCCGGCCTCGCTGCCGCACTCCATCGTCGTGCTGCCCGACCTGTTCCTGCAGCCGACCGTGCCGGGCTTCGAGTACGATTACGGAACGCTGCCTCCGGGCGTGCGCTTCATCGGCCTGCTGCAGCCCCCGGCCCCGCCGGCCCCCTTGCCGGATTGGTGGCCGGAGCTGGAGCGGGCCAACGAGGCGGGCAAGCCCGTGGCCCTGGTCACCCAGGGCACCCTCGCCAACGCGGATTTCGGCACCTTGGTCGAGCCGGCGCTCGCCGCCCTCGCCGACCGGGACGATCTCCTGGTCCTGGCCACCACGGGCGGCCGTCCGGTCGAGGCCCTGCGCGGGCCGATCCCGGCGAACACGCGGGTCGCACGCTTCCTGCCGTTCCGCGAGTTGCTGCCGCGGGTGAGCGTGCTCGTCACCAATGGCGGCTATGGCAGCGTCTCGCTCGCGCTGTCGAACGGCGTGCCGATCGTCTCGGCCGGCCTGACCGAGGACAAGGCGGAGGTGAATGCCCGCATCGGCTGGTCGGGCGTCGGCATCAATCTCGCCACCAATACGCCGAGCGTGGACGCTTTGAGCGAGGCGGTGACGCGGGTGCTCGACGAGCCGAGCTTCCAGCAGCGGGCCGGCGCCCTGCAGGCCGCCTTCGCGGCGCGGGACGCGATGAGCGGGATCCTGGGCGCGATCGACGACCTCGCCCGCTCCGGGCCCGTGCGCCGCGCCGGGACGGGCGCCGCGGTGTCCCGGGCGAAGTCGGCCTGACCGGTCGGGCCTTGACCGTCTTCGGCGATCCGGGTGGGTCGCCGAACTGATTGCGAAACCGTGAACCCCAAAATGTTTCCCGTGAAACATTTTCGGACAGGTAACCCGGCTCCGGCGGGCGGAAGCGTCCCGCCGGAGCGTCCTTCCGGCTTCGTCAGCGGCGCACCGGCACCGGGCCGTTCATCCCCGGCCAATCCGAGTAGCCGTTGGTGCCGCCGCCATACCAGTAGGGCTTGGGGGCCTCGGCCAAGGGCGCGCCGCTGGCGAGACGCCCGACGAGATCGGGATTGGCGATGTAGGGCCGGCCGAAGCTGAACAGGTCGGCCCGGCCTTCGGCCAGCTCCTTCTCGGCGAGATCCAGGGTCAGCTGGTTGTTGCCGATATAGGCGCCCTTGAACCGGCGGCGCAGGTCGAGGAAGTCGATCCCGTCCGGCACGTCGCGGGTCTGCTGGGTCACGCCCTCGATCGTGTGGACGTAGAGCAGGCCGAAGCCGTTCAGCGCATCGACATAGGCGCCGTAGGTGGCGTGCGGATCGGAATCGAGCGGCGTCTCGCCGGGCTGCGTGGTCGCCGGCGAGAGTCGGATGCCGACCCGGGCGCCGCCGCCCCAGACATCGGTGACCGCCCGGACCACCTCCAGGGGAAAGCGCAGGCGGTTCTCGATCGAGCCACCGTAGCGGTCGGTGCGCGTGTTGGTGGAATCCCGGACGAATTGCTCGAGCAGGTAATTGTTGGCCGAGTGGATCTCGACGCCGTCGAAGCCCGCCCGCTTGGCGTTCTCCGCAGCCCGCCGGTAATCGGCGACGATCCCCGGGATCTCGTCGGTCTCGAGCGCCCGCGGCGTCACGTGGGGCTTCATGCCGTCCTGCGTGAAGGCGGTACCCTCCGGCTTGATCGCGGAGGCCGAGACCGGGAGCTCACCGCCGGGCTGGAGCTCGGGATGCGAGATCCGGCCGGTATGCCAGAGCTGCAGGAAGATCAGCCCGTCATTGGCATGGACCGTCTTCACGATCCGCGACCAGGCCTCGACCTGCGCGTCCGACCAGATGCCCGGTGTGTAGGCGTAGCCGACACCCTGCGGTGAGATGTTGGTCGCCTCCGAGATGATCAGGCCCGCATTGGAGCGCTGTCCGTAGTAATCGGCCGCGAAATCCGGCGGCACGCCCTCGTTGTTGGAGCGGCTGCGGGTGAGCGGCGCCATCACCACGCGGTTTTTGAGGGTCAGGTCGCCGATGGTGACCGGCTGCAGGATCGGGCTGTTCGGCATGAAACCTCGGTTGGGACGTCGTGGGCGACGGAACGGCCCCGGCGAAGGGCAGGCCTCGCGGAGCTGGCACGCGCAAGAGGGATGGTCGTTAACAGGCCGAGGTCCCGCCCCGGTTCCACGGACACGTTCTGATCCGTCCGAGCCCGGCCGGGCGGCGGTCGCGGCGCGGAATGCCGCGGGAACCGGATTCCGGCGCGTGTCTTGGCTCCCCAGCGACACCACGAGCGGCAGGACGCCCCGTGCGGCTGCGCGGAATCCAACCGCATCGCCCGGGATTTGGCCCGGCGAGGCCGCGTCCCGCTTCTACGCTCCCCCGCGATCTGGAGAACCGACGCCATGAAGGCACTCTGCTGGCACGGCAAGAACGACATCCGCTGCGACACGGTCCCGGATCCGGTGATCGAGGATTCCCGCGACGTGATCATCAAGGTGACGAGCTGCGCGATCTGCGGCTCGGATCTCCACCTGATGGACGGCCAGATGCCGACCATGAAATCCGGCGACGTGCTCGGCCACGAATTCATGGGCGAGGTGGTCGAGGTCGGCCAGGGCTTCACCAAGTTCCGGAAGGGCGATCGGATCGTCGTCCCGTTCAACATCAATTGCGGCGCCTGCCGCCAATGCAAGCTCGGCAACTGGTCGGTCTGCGAGCGCTCGAACCGCAACGGCGAGATGGCGGCCGCGCAGTTCGGCTACCCGACCGCGGGCCTGTTCGGCTACTCGCACCTCACCGGCGGCTATGCCGGCGGCCAGGCCGAATACGTGCGCGTCCCCATGGCCGACGTGGCGCCCATGAAGGTGCCGGACGGCATGGATGACGAGTCGGTCCTGTTCCTCACCGACATCCTGCCCACCGGCTGGCAGGGCGCCGAGCATTGCGAGATCCAGGGTGGCGAGATCATCGCGATCTGGGGCGCCGGCCCGGTCGGCCTGTTCGCGATCCAATCCGCCAAGATCATGGGCGCCGGGCGCATC
Source organism: Methylobacterium brachiatum (assembly GCF_900113845.1). NCBI lineage: Bacteria > Pseudomonadati > Pseudomonadota > Alphaproteobacteria > Hyphomicrobiales > Methylobacteriaceae > Methylobacterium > Methylobacterium brachiatum. The sequence continues at coordinate 19,545 of NZ_FOQW01000016.1, forward strand.
ATCGCCATCGACACCGTGCCCGAGCGGCTCGCCCTGGCGAAGACATCGGGCGCCACCGACGTCATCGACTTCATGAACGAGGACGTGTTCCAGCGAATCCAGGAGATCAGCAAGGGCCAGGGTGCCGACGGCGTGATCGACTGCGTCGGCATGGAGGCGAGCGCCGGCCATGGCGGCCTCACCGGCGTCCTCTCGACCCTCCAGGAGAAGCTGACCTCCACCGAGCGACCCTACGCGCTGGCCGAGGCGATCAAGGCGGTGCGGCCCTGCGGGATCGTATCGGTGCCGGGCGTCTATGGCGGCCCGGTGCCGGTCAACATGGGCTCGATCGTCCAAAAGGGCCTGACCCTAAAGAGCGGGCAGACCCACGTGAAGCGCTACCTGGAGACGCTCACCAAGCTGATCCAGGCGGGCAAGTTCGACATGACGTCGATGATCACCCACCGCTCCACCGACCTCGCCGATGGACCGGACCTCTACAAGACCTTCCGGGACAAGGCCGATGGCTGCGTGAAGGTGGTCTTCCACCCGAACTGAGCCCGCGCGCCGCACTCAATATCGCCGACACGACCCCGGTCCGCCCGGACCGGGGCTTCGAGACCATCGCCCCGATCCCAGGATTGCTCCCGTATGACCAACCCGGCCGCCCGTACCCTGCTGCCTCTCCTCCTCTGCACCGTCGCCGGGCCGACCCTGGCGCAGGAGCCCGTCGCCGCGACGTCGCCGCCGGGCGGCTCATCGGCGCTGACGCAGGTCGCCCGGTTCCAGCATCAGGTCACCGGCGTGACCGTGGCGCAGGACGGCCGGATCTTCGTGAACTTCCCGCGCTGGACCGAGGATTCCCCGGTCTCGGTGGCGGAGCTGAAGGACGGGAAGCCCGTCCCCTACCCTGATGGGGAGTGGAACAGCTGGCGCAACGCCCGCAAGGACGCGGTCGACCCCAAGACCCATTTCGTCTGCGTGCAGAGCGTGGTCGCCGACAAGCAGGGCCGGCTCTGGGTGGTCGATGCCGCCGCCCCCGCCATGGCGGCCGTGGTCAAGGACGGCCCGAAGCTGGTGGCGATCGACCTGAAGACCAACGCGGTCGCCAAGACGATCGCGTTCGACCCATCGGTAGCCCCGCAGGGATCCTACCTGAACGACGTGCGGATCGCGCCGGACGGCAAGACCGCCTACCTCACCGATTCCGGGGCCGAGGGCGCGCTGGTCGTGGTCGATATCGAGTCCGGCAAGGCCAAGCGGCTGCTGGCGGGCGTGGCCGCGACCATGCCCGACCCGGCCGTAACCGTGACCTATGACGGCAAGCCGCTCCGGCGGCCGGACGGACGCGGCGTGGAGTTCTCGGCCGACGGCATCGCCCTCTCGCCGGACGGCAAGACGCTCTACTGGCAGGCGATCAAGGGCAAGACGCTGTACAGCCTGCCGACCGACACGCTGACCGGCTGGCTGACGGCCCCGATGATGCCGGAGGCGCTGGCCGACAAGACCCTGGCCGGCAAGATCGTCACGGTCGGCGAGAACGGCCCGGCCGACGGGCTGCTGATCGATCGCGACGGCAGCCGCCTCTACGTGACCTCGCCGCAGGATGATTCGATCAAGGTGCGCGACCTCGCCGCCAAGCAGGCCGGACTGACCACGCTGGTGCAGGATCCGCGGTTGCGCTGGCCGGACACGTTCAGCCAGGGCCCGGACGGGACCCTCTACGTCACGACCTCGCACATCCAGGATTCGGCCTTCTACAAGGAGGGCGCGCCGATCGCCCTGCCGACCGAATTGTGGAGCTTCAAGCCGGCGGCTGCGCCACGCTGAGGTCGCCGACGACGCGCATCCCCGGTCCGCGCGATCGGCCGGGGGTGCGATCGGGCTCGTCCCGGACGTGCCAATACCAATATGGCTCAGGCTTATCGGTCGGTTACCGGGGCTGCCGGCATGCGTCGATAAGAATGATTCTAAGTTACGTTTAACAGATTTCAGAAATATTTTGATCTCATAAATACAATACATATCGATTATTTATGAGAGCAAGAAATTTTCGGATCCATACAGATGGCACTTGACTCAAGGCCTTAGCGTTCCGTTAACGGCAAGATGTCATCGTCTTTTCGCAGATTCCCGTCCGGCTCGCGCCAGACCTGATCCACTGCCGTTGAGACATCACCAGAGACCCGACCGACCCATGGGCATGCTGTTTTCGAGGGATCTCCACGCGAAGGTGGAGGCGCTGGACCGGTCCCAGGCGGTTATTGAATTCGCGCTCGACGGCACGATCCTCACGGCCAACAAGAACTTCCTCGATGCGGTCGGCTACAGCCTCGACGAGGTCCGCGGCCGGTCTCACGCGACCCTGGTCGACCCGGCCTATCGGGAGAGCGACGCCTATCGCGCGTTCTGGGCGGCACTCCGGCACGGCGACTTCCAGGCGGGCGAGTTCAAGCGCATCGGCAAGGGGGGCCGCGAGATCTGGCTCCAGGCGACCTACACCCCGATCCTCGGCCGGGGCGGCAAGCCGATCAAGGTCGTCAAGTTTGCGAGCGACGTGACCGAGCAGGTCATGCGCACCATCGGGTATGAGGGCCAGATCGCCGCGATCAACCGGTCGCAGGCGGTGGTCGAGTTCGCGCTCGACGGCACGGTCCTGACCGCGAACGACAACTTCCTGACCACGCTGGGGTATCGCCTGGAGGAGGTCCAGGGCCGCCACCACAGCCTGTTCATCGACCCGACCGAGCGCGACAGTGCCGAATACCGGCGCTTCTGGGACAGTCTGGGCCACGGCGAGTACCAGATGGCCGAGTACAGGCGGCTGGCCAAAGGCGGGCGCGAGGTCTTCATCCAGGGCAGCTACAACCCGATCTTCGACCGGGACGGACGCCCGCTCCGGATCGTCAAGTTCGCCACCGACGTCACCGCCGCGGTGCTGGAGCGCCGGCGCCGGGCGGCGTTGCAGGACACGATCGCCCACGATCTGAACGCCATCGCGGACGCCGCCTCCGGCGTCTCGCAGCAGGCCGGGCAGGCGGTCCAGGCGTCGGCCCATGTCTCCGGCGACATCCAGACGGTGGCCTCGGGCGCCGAGGAGCTCGCCGCCTCGGTCGCGGAGATCAGCGCGCAGGTCACGCAGGCATCGGAGATCTCCGGGCAGGCCGTGGGGCAGGCCCGGGAGACGCACCGGATCATCGCGGGCCTCAGCGCCTCGGCGGCCCAGATCGGCGAGGTCGTCGCGCTGATCCAGAGCATCGCGGCGCAGACCAACCTGCTGGCCCTGAACGCCACGATCGAGGCCGCCCGCGCCGGCGAGGCCGGTCGCGGTTTCGCGGTGGTCGCCGCGGAGGTGAAAAAAAACGCCAACCAGACTGCCCGGGCCACCGAGCAGATCGGCACGCAGATCACCGGGAGCCAGGACGCGACCCGGGGGGCCGTCGAGGCGATCGGCTCGATCCAGGGCACGATCGTGAGGCTCAACGAGGTCGCGACCGCGATCTCGAGCGCCGTCGAGCAGCAATCGGCGGTCACGCGCGAGATGTCGGCCAGCATGCAGACGGCCGCTCAGGGTGTCGGCGCGATCACCACCAACCTCGAACGGATCGCCCAATCGGCCGAGCAGGCCGACAGCGCCACGCAGCAGCTGCGCACCGCCGCGCGGGATGCCGCCTAGGGCGCTCGCCTCGGACCTCGCAGCGCGGATTGCAGCCGCTCAGGCCACGGTGTCGGCCGCCAGGGTCGCCGCCACCTCCCGGCCGAGCATCATCAGGAGCGAATCCACCGCCAGAAGCGCCGCCGACGGTGCGGGGCCGGCCGCCTGCAGGGCTCGGCGGGCGGCCAGGACCAGCTCGATGCTGGTGAGGAGAGCGGTGCCGTCCGGTGCCGATTCCGCATCGTCGGCGAGGGTGAGGACGAGGCCGTGGCCGAAGCGGGGACGTCCCCCCTCCCCCGCCTCGAAACGCCCCTGCATCAGGACCGTCCGGACCGTTCCGGCCACCGGCGCGGTCCGGAAGGTCGTGCGCAAAGTCCCGCCCGCCTCACGGAACAGCCGGATCGCCGCGAGGACGGCGTGGCGATCCTCCGAATGCACGAACGCCGCGGCGTGCCCGAGCGGCAGTCCCGGCCTGCGATCCGCCGCGGGAATCCCCAGGATCCGGGCCGCTTCGCGGGAGAACCGCAGATGCGCGCCATCGTAGCGCCAGAGACCCGCCTGCGCGGCGCGCAGGGGCGACCGTTCGACGACACGAGGGTGCTGCGCGTCGGCGTCGGAGCGGATATCCGGCAGCTGCGGCATGGCGCGTCCCGCGGAAGGCTTCTTCGGTTCGAGCCGCGGTCGTAGGTAAGTCCTCGGTCGGGACGCACGCGCGCATCCACACAACCGATCGACCGCTCGCCGGAACTTGCTAATCTATATCAGTTTAGACTCGTCGATATCTGCATGCCGTACTTGTGATGTTGAGAAAAGAGCCCGGCGCTGCGACGAAGCGGCGCTGGTCGTTTCGTCGCCCCGCCGTCCCAATCGAGCCCTCACGAGACCGCCATGTGCAACCTCTACAGCCTGCGCACCGGCCCGGCGCAGCTGCGCCGGGCCTTCGGGATCGTCCAGGACCGCACCGGCAACCTGCCCCTGCTGCCGGCGATCTTCCCGGACCAGATGGCACCGGTGGTCTGGAACGGGCCGGATGGCCGGGAACTCGCCATGATGCGCTGGGGCATCCCGGGCCCGAAGGCGTTCGGAGAGCATCCGATCACCAATGTCCGCAACGCCGCGAGCCCGCATTGGCGCCCCTGGCTCGGACCGGCCCATCGCTGCCTCGTCCCGGCGACCGCCTTCAGCGAGTATGCCGACACCAAGCCGCGCAAGACGCCCGTGTGGTTCGCCCGCGACGACGACCGATCGCTCTTCGCCTTCGCGGGCATCTGGCGGCCCTGGACCGGCGTGCGCGGGACGAAGCGGGAGAACCCGGACCGCGTGGCGGAGGAGCACCGCCTGTTCTCGTTCCTCACCACGGAGGCGAACGGCGTCGTCGGCCCGGTCCATCCCAAGGCGATGCCGGTCCTGCTCACCGAGCCGGAGGAATGGGCGGCCTGGCTGGAGGCGCCGACCCCGGAGGCGCTCAAGCTGCAGCGTCCCTTGCCGGATGCGGCGATGCGGGAGGTGGCCCGAGGTCCCCGTGCGGACGGGCCCGAGACGGAGGCCGAGCCGGAGCGGTGAAGGGGGGTCGTGCGGTTACTGGAGCGAGCCGCCGTTCCGCGCCTGAAGCAGCCGCAGGGCCTCTTCCAGCACCGCGTGGAGGTCCGCCGCCCCCTGCGGGCTGAGCGGCAGGCCGACCCGCTGGCCGTGGATCGTGTCGAGGACGATCATGGCGAGGTCCTCGCCGATCAGCAGGCTGGGCTTCGGCAGGCAGAGCGGCAGCACGAAATCGCCCTCCCGCTCGCCGAGGGCATCGACCGCCTCGCCGGGGCGGAAGGGCTTGGTCTTGTCGCTCATCGCGGGCTGTCCTCGCGGGCATGTCCGGTATGATGCGGAAGGCTACGCCATCGGGCGCCACCCGGCCAGTCTCGGGCGCCGACGACCGCCACCCGATGACGCTTCAGCGCGTCCCGTCCGGCCGGCGCAGCGTCCGGACCGTCAGCGTATCGATCTCCAGGGATCCGACCTTCAGGGACCCCACCTCCAGCACGCCGACCCGGGCGCGGCCGACCGAGAGCCGGCCGATGGCGAAGGCGCCGAGCGCCACCGCGCCGAAGGCCACGGCCCCGATCGCCAGCGCTCCCAGCGCCGAGGCGCCGACGGCCCCGGCTCCGACGGCCCCGGCCCCGAGCGCGGCCGCCTCGCTGGCGCGGGCGGCTCCGGGCTCGGCCAGGCGGCGGCGCACTGCCTCGGGTCTGTGGGAGTCGCGCATGCGGGACCGTCTCGTTGCGGAGCCTCGGGCATCGTCCTCCCTCCGGAACGCGTCAGGGCCGGATCGGGTCCGGATGCGCGTGGACCGAACGGCGAGCGCGGCATCACGGCGGCAGGGTCGGCCGATCCATGCCGGCCGATGCGCCCTCTCAGTACAGCCGGGTGCGGTAGGATTCCGCGATCCGCCCCTCGGCCTCCGCGACTTCGGACGCGGCGGTCTGCTCGGCCAGGATGCGCCCGAGGCTGGGAAAGGTGTCGCGGGCGACGTGGCGCGACGGGTCCCAGAGCTGCGCGCGCATCAGCGCCTTGCCGCAATGGAAGAACGCCTCCCGCACCCGCACGATCAGCCCGATGGTCGGCACGCTGCCCCGGGCGCCCAGCGGCTCGAGCAGGGCGCGGTCCCGCGTGACCGCCGCGGTGCCGTTCACCCGCAGGGTCTCGTCCATGCCCGGCACGAAGAAGATCAGCCCGACACCGGGGTTCTCGATGACGTTGCGGAAGCTGTCGATCCGGTTGTTGCCGCGCCGGTCGGGGATCACCAGGGTGCGGCTATCGGGAACGGCCACGAAGCCCGGCGCGTCGCCCCGGGGGCTCGCATCGGCCTGGCCGGCCGCGTCGGCGCTCGCCAGCACCAGGAACGGCGCGAGCGCGATGAACCGGCGGACGTAATCGTCGAGGTGGTCGAGCACCTTGGCGGCGGCGAGCGGGCCGACCGCGCCGAACTGCGCACGCAGCTCCGCCCCATCCCGGATCGTCGCGGAAACCCCGGTGTCTGCGTCCATGCGATCCTCGCTGCGGCGGTGATGCCCGAGGCGGCGGAATCTCGCCCGTCGAGCCGCAGCATCGGCGGGCAGGATGGCTTGAGGCTTTCGGAACGCCCGGGTCAGGGCCAGACGCGAATCGCCACCGGGCGGCGCAGCAGGTCCCGGTCGGAGGTGATCGTGCAGCCCTCGACCCGCAGACTCGCGTAGGTCAGGAGCGCCCGGTCGCCGACATCGTCGAAATTGCGCCCCTGCGCCGCCGGATCGATCAGCGACGGGTAGGCGATCAGCGGCGCGGTCGCCTTGCACGGGTCGTCGTATAGGGTCGCGCCGTCGAGGAGCAGGCGGGGCGTGTCCCAGGCGATCAGGTCGCGCGAACTGGACCAGTAGAAGCCGGACCGGGCGAAGCCATCGCCGGCCTTGGCCATGAACACCGCGATCCAGGCGCCCGTGCCGCGGTGGCGGACCACGGCTCCCACCGGCCCCGGGAACGGCCCCACCGGCCGGCAGGTGGCCGCGGGCGGGACGGGCTTGCGGTAGGGGTCCGGGAAGGCGGCGGTGAAGCCGGTGCCGGTCCAGGCGCGCCAACGGGCGGGGTCGGCCGGGTCGTCGCTGCGGAACAGGCAGAGTCCGGCCGACTGGTCGCTGCCGGGGCGGTCCCAGCCGGTGGTCGAGACCAGGACGTAGCGCCAGCGCCCCTCCGCCACGATGTTCGACGGGTTGAAGAAGCCGCGATGCCGGCCCTGATCGACCTCCTGGCGGAACGGGGCTCCGGCGACCACCACGGGTGGGTTCCGGCGCGCGAAGCTGCGCCCGCCATCTGCGGAAGCCGCGGCCGTGATCGTGTTGTACCAGCACGCCATGTAGGAGCCGGCCGGGCAGCGGCCGGGATGCTCGTTGGCCTGGTATTCGTGGTGCAGCAGCGCGGCGACGTGCCGGCCGTCCTCGGTCCAGGTGGCGGTGATCCAGGACCGGTCGTCATAGGATGCCGGATCGGGCTTCTCGCCCGAATCGAGCACCACGGCGCAGTCGAGCTTGAGGTGGTCGAGGTCGGGCCCGCGCAGGGCGCGGTTGCGGTAATGCATCCCGAACAGGGCCACCGCCCCGGCGGCATCCCGAAACGCCCGGGCCGGCGCATCCGGCACATCGGCCCCGTCGCAGGCATCGCGCCCGGCCTTGAACACGATGGCGGGCGGCCCGACCAGGGTCAGGGCCGAGAGCGGCGGCTCGGCGGCGGCTTCGGCCTTCGGGGGGATGAGGAGGAGCGGCACGAGGGCGGCTGCGAGCAGGGCGAAACGCTGCCGGATTCCTCGCCGCACATAGGGTCTCAAATTTACAGATTGGCCGGTGACGGCCGCGACACGCCCCCTCTCCCGTTCGGGAGAGGGCTGGGGTGAGGGACCAGCATCTTCCGGAGAGGTCGCACCCCTCACCCTGTCCCTCTCCCGCACGGGAGAGGGGACCCGCGCCCCGTCTTGAGATCGGCGAACACCCGCCCCCACGGAGGGGGAAGGGAAACGCGGCGTCGGCCCACGCCCTGTTCCAGCCATCCTATACGCCAAGCCCATCGCGGAGATCCGGGTGCGTCCCGGCTACGCCTGGACAAAGCGCGCCAGATTCGCTTGAGAACCGTTACAGAGTACTTGCCGCCCGGCCGTCGCCCGAAAGTCTTACATGCTCCTCCTGATCCTCGGGCTCGTGCTGTTCCTCGGCACGCACGCCTTCTCCATGGTCCGCTCGCAGCGCGCCGCGATCGTGGGCCGGATCGGCGAGGGCCGGTTCAAGCTCGGCTACACCGCGCTGTCGCTGCTCGGGCTGGTGCTGATCGCGGTCGGCTTCCACGATTACCGGCTCGCCGGCTACATCCCGGTCTGGGATCCGCCGGTCTGGACCCGCCACCTCGCCCTGACGCTGGTGTGGCTGGCCTTCGTGTGCCTCGCCGCCGCCTATCTGCCCGGCCATATCCGGGCCAAGGCCAAGCACCCGATGCTGCTCGCCGTGAAGATCTGGGCGACCGCCCACTTGCTCGCGAACGGCGATCTCGGCTCGATCCTGCTGTTCGGCGGCTTCCTGGCCTGGGCGGTGGCGGCGCGGATCAGCGCCAAGCGCCGGGCGCTCGCCCCCGGGGCGGTGGTCGCCCAGCACGGCGGCCCGGCCGTAGCCCCGCATGGCTGGCGCAACGACATCCTGGCCGTGGTGATCGGGACGGCCGTCTGGTTCGTGTTCGCCCGCTACCTGCACTACCCGCTGATCGGCGTGCCGGTCTGGCCCGGAACCGCCTGAGAACCCCCGCCGTCCCACGCCCGCTGTCGCCAACCCGGCGCCCGTGTGTTAGGCGCGGGGCTCGATCGCTGTGCAAGGTGGCCCGCGGATAGACGCGGGCCGGGAAATGATGGCCGAGAACAACGAGTTCATTCGCGAGGTCGACGAGGATTATCGCCGCGACCGGATCCTCCAGATCTGGAAGCGCTACAGCGGCGTGATCATCGCGCTCGCCGTGCTCCTGGTCGTGGGCGTGGCGGGCTGGCGCTACTGGCAGAACCAGCAGCGCATGGCCGCCGAGGCCGCCTCGGTGCAGTTTGACGAGGCCAACCGCCTCGCCCGCGACGGCAAGGTCGCGGAGGCCGACAAGGTCTTCGACGCGCTGGAGGTCCAGGGCCCGGCCGGCTACCGCCTGCTCGCCCGGTTCCGCTCGGCCGCGGAGGCCGGCAAGCGCGACGCGGAGGCGGGCGCGAAGGAATTCGACACGCTCGCCGGCGACACCGGCCTCGGCGACGGCCTGCGCGATCTTGCGCGGCTGCGCGCCGCCCTGCTGCGCCTCGACAGCGCGAACCCGGACCCGGCTCTGGCCAATCTCCAGGGGCTCGCGGCCGGCACGCCGTTCCGCCACACCGCCCGCGAGATGCTCGGCCTCGCTGCCCTGAAGAAGGGCGATTTCGAGGAGGCCGGCCGCTGGTTCGACCAGCTGGTCGCCGATCCCGAGACACCCCGGAACCTGCGTGAGCGGATCGAGGTCTACGCGGCCCTCGTGGCGGGCGGCCCGGTCACCGTGACCGAGGCCAAGCCCGAGGTCGCCGCCCCGCCCCCGCCGATCACGCGCTGATTTTTCTTCGACCACTTCGAGACATACCATGGACATGCCGACCGTCGCGATCGTCGGGAGGCCGAACGTCGGCAAGTCGACCCTGTTCAACCGCCTCGTGGGCAAGAAGCTCGCGCTCGTGGACGATCGGCCGGGGGTGACCCGCGACCGGCGCGAGGGCGATGTCAGATTCGGCGGCCTCCACTTCCGGGTGATCGACACCGCCGGTCTGGAGGAATCGGACGCCGCCACCCTCATGGGCCGGATGCGGATGCAGACCGAGGCGGCGATCCTCGCCGCCGACGTGGTGCTGTTCGTGATCGACGCCCGCGCCGGTGTGCTGCCGGCCGACCAGCCCTTCGCGGAACTCGTGCGCCGGGCCGGCTGCCCGGTCATCCTGATCGCCAACAAGGCCGAGGGCGGCACCGGCCTCTCCGGCGCCTACGAGGCCTTTACCCTCGGGCTCGGCGACCCGATCCCGTTCTCGGCCGAGCACGGCGAGGGCCTGGGCGAGCTGCATGAGGCGCTGAAGGGCGTCCTGCCCAAGCCAGACCCGGAGGACGACGAGGAGGACGAGGACGCCCCCGGCGGCCGCTCCCTGAAGGTCGCCATCGTGGGCCGCCCCAATGCCGGCAAGTCCACGCTGATCAACCGCATGCTCGGCGAGGACCGGCTGCTGGTCGGCCCCGAGGCCGGCATCACCCGCGATTCGATCTCGCTGGACTGGGAGTGGCGCGGCCGCAAGATCAAGCTCCACGACACCGCCGGCATGCGCCGCCGCGCCCGGATCGACGACAAGCTGGAGAAGCTCGCGGTTTCGGACGGGTTGCGCGCGGTCCGCTTCGCCGAGGTGGTGGTGGTGCTCCTCGACGCCACGATCCCGTTCGAGAAGCAGGACCTCACCATCATCGACCTGGTCGAGAGCGAGGGCCGGGCCGTGGTGATCGGCCTCAACAAGTGGGACCTCGTCGCCGACCAGCCCGGCCTGCTGAAGCAGCTGCGCGAGGATTGCACCCGCCTGCTGCCGCAGGTGCGCGGCGTCGCGGTGGTGCCGCTCTCGGGGCTCGCCGGCGAGGGCCTCGACAAGCTGATGCAGGCGGTGGTCCAGGCCGCCGAAGTCTGGGACAAGCGGATCTCGACCTCGCGCATCAACGACTGGCTGAGCGAGGCGACCTCCCGCAATCCGCCCCCGGCGGTGTCTGGCCGGCGGATCAAGATCCGCTACGCCACCCAGGTGAAGAGCCGGCCGCCGCATTTCGCGCTGTTCGGCAACCAGCTCAACGCCCTGCCGAAATCCTACACCCGCTACCTGGTGAACGGCCTGCGCGAGGCGTTCGAGCTGCCTGGCACGCCGATCCGGCTGAGCTTGCGGACCTCGCAGAACCCGTTCGACAAGGGCTGAGGCGTTTCCAGCCAAACGATCGCGCCGTCATCGCGAGCGCAGCGAAGCAGCCCAGGGCAGCGCGCGATCCTCGGATGTGGTGCATCGCTGGGTCGCTTCGCTCCGCTCGCGATGACGAAATGGGGGCGAGTGGAGCGGTCACCGGGCCGCGTCGGCGATCCAGTCCACCGCAGAGGCCAAGGCGGCGCGCTCGTCCTTTCCCTCAGTGAGCGCCGCCTCGAACGCCCCGACCTGCCCGTCCGCGCTGGTGCCCTCGGCGACGATCGCCCGGGCGCGGGCGACATCCGCGGTACAGCCCAGCGCATCCGCATCCTCCGCCACCAGGGCGAGGACCGCCTCCAGCGCCGCGGCGAACGGCACCGCCTCGGCCTTCGCCTCGTCGATCAGCGTCGCGCGCACGCCGCTGTGCTGGGCCCGCCACAGGTTCTCCGAAGCCAGCGCCCGCGAGACGCCGTCGAGCCCGGCATGGAGGTCGGGCCGGCGCACGCAGAGCCGCACCAGGCAGCGGTACAGGGCGGCGACGCAGAGCGAATCGTCGAGCCGGGTGCAGGCATCGGCGATGCGCAGTTCCAGGGTCGGGAACTTGATCGAGGGCCGCAGGGACCACCACAGGAAGCTCGCATCGGCGATGGCGCCGGAGCGGGTCATGATGTCCACGAACCGGGCATGGGCAGCTGCATCGAAAAAGAGCTCGGGGAGGCCGGTGCGGGGCAATTCGCCGAAGACGCTGAGCCGGTAGGCCATCAGCCCGGTCGCTTCCCCCTGCCAGAACGGCGAGGAGGCCGAGAGCGCCAGCAGCAGCGGCTGGAACGGCAGCAGCCGGTTCATGAGGTCGATCCGCGCCTCCGGGTCCGGCACCTCGACATGGACATGCATGCCGCAGATCAGCGCCCGCCTCGCCGCGATGCCGACATCCGACAGGATGCCCTTGTAGCGCGCGCCGTCGGTGGCGGTCTGGCGGGACCAATGCGCGAGCGGATGGGTGCCGCAGGCGAGCAGGCTCAGCCCGCTCTCGGCCGCGATGCTGGCGAGCTGCGCCCGCTGGCCACCGAGATTCTCGCGGGCGGCCTGCGCATCGTCGAGCGGCGGCGTGCAGACCTCGACCTGCGCGGCGACCAGCTCGCGCCCGGTCTCGGGCAGCTCCGCCTTCACCCGGGCATGAAACCCGGCGAGGTCCCCCCGGGGCGTGCCGCGGGTCTCGGCATCGGCGAGGAAATACTCTTCCTCGATGCCGAAGCGGTAGCTGTGGGCGCTCATCTGCGTCTCCGGCGGGCCAATGCGCCTTCAGATAGACGCGATACGCGGGGTTTCGACGGTGGCGCGACGACCTATCCGGAAACGACCGGAAGGCCGAGGGTGCTGGCCACGGCGGCCATCTTGTCATCGAAGGTCGCCAAGGTTGCCGAAACGCGCCGGCACAGGGCGATGTTGAGGGCGTCGGGCGTCCGGAGCGTGATGTCGAGCCGGCGCAGGAAACCCGCGGCGGCGGCAACATCCCCGGGGCCGAGGTCGATACGCTCGGCCACCGCCTCGCTCCAGCGGTCCAGATCTGCGAAGGCCATCCGGGCATGCGCGACCGCGATCTCGCCGGTTCGCACCCGGCGCCCGAGCGCGGAGGCGAATTCCGCCGCCGCGAAGTCGCTGACGATGGGGACGGGTGCCAAGGCTCTGAAGAGCGCGTCGGCGCGGGCCGTCAAGGGGTCGTCCGTCAGCAGGGCGACCAGAACACTGGCGTCGAGATAGACCCTCACCACTCGTCGTCGCGGAGGGCGCGGACCAGCTGGCCGGCATCCTGCGTGGGCACCTGCATCGGCACACGCCGCTGCGCGAGCCAATCGAGATCTTCGGCGGTGATCGGGCGTCCGGCCCGCCGGATCGGGTTCAGCGTCGCCACCGGTCGCCCGTCGCGCGTGATCACGACGCCCTCCCCCGCGAGCGCGCGGTCGATCAGGTCGGTGAGGTTTCGCTCCGCGTCTTGAACGCTGTGCTCGCTCATACCCGATGATAGGAAGGGCGCCGGCGCCCTGTCCAGCGAGTCACGGCGTCCGCAGCGCCCCGCCCACCAGCCAGGCCGGGTCGAACCAGCGGTCGGCCCCACCGTCATAGGGCAGGCGTGTGATGTCCCAGTTCTGGATGTACTTGGCGTAGACGTTCCACACCGCGATGCCGCCGCCGACGAAGATCCGGCGGCCCGGGTAGCGCTTAAGCACCTGCTCCGGATCCTCGTGGCTGCGGATCACGTCGATGGTGCGGTCCTTGAAGGCGAAGTCCGGGACCGAGGCCACGGTCTTCGGCCCGGCGATCAGCACGTGGCCCATGGTGAGCGCGAAGAACCGCGTCACGTCCTCCACGAACAGCGGGTCGGTGTTGCCCTCCCAGGGCAGGTGCCCGTTCAGGCCGAGCTGGCCGCGCAGGCCGATCGCACAGATGCAGCGGACGTCGATCATGAGGGCACCAGATGTGAGAGACGGGAATCATCCGGCCGATCCCACCCATCCCCTCATCCTGAGGTGCCCGGCGATCGCAGGTCGCTGGGCCTCGAAGGAGCCCTCCAGAGGCCTCTGCGATCCCTGGAGGCCTCCTTCGAGGCTGCTGCGCAGCACCTCAGGATGAGGGGGATTGGATGGATTCGCCCGGTCGTAAAAGGGCGCTGTCCGTCACTCGGGCGCGCGGAACTGCAGCACCCGGTCGGTGGGGAAATCGTAGAGCTTGCCAGTCTCGGTCCAGTCCGGCGCGGCGAGCCGCACGAAGTGGGGGGCGAGATCCTCGGGGGTCTTGAGGGTCTGGGGATCCTCGCCCGGCATGGCCGAGCGGCGCATGCCGGTGCGCAGCGGCCCCGGATTGAGCAGCATCGCCCGGATCGCGGTGGTCTCGTTCTCGGCCGCGTAGGTCCGCACCATCGCTTCGAGCGCCGCCTTCGAGACCGAGTACGGTCCCCAATAGGCCCGGCATTTCGACGCTGCGCCCGACGAGACGAAGATCGCCCGGCCGGCATCGGACATGCGCAGCAGCGGGTCCAGCGAGCGGAGCAGGCGCCAGTTGGCGGTGACGTTGACCTGCATCACTTGGTCCCAGACCTTCGGGGTGATGTGGCCGATCGGCATGAGCGCGCCGAGGATGCCGGCGTTGCCGACCAGGATGTCGAGCCGCTTCCAGCGCTCGTTGATCGCCGCGCCCAGCCGGTCGATGGCGTCGTAATCGGCGAGGTCGAACGGCACGAGCGTGGCGCTGGATCCGGCCGCCCGGATGGCATCGTCCAGCTCCTCCAGGGCGCCGACCGTGCGGGCCACCGCGACCACATGGGCCCCGGCCCCGGCCAGGGCCAGGGCGGCGGCGCGCCCGATGCCGCGGGACGCCCCGGTGACGACCGCGACGCGGCCTTCGAGCTTTCTCTGAGGATCAGCCATGCCCAGGACCTAGCGCATTTCGGCGCCAGGGGGATCCAAAAATTCCGGTTTCAAAAGGTCCGTGACCTTTTGCGGGTGCAGGGCGGAGCCCGGCGAAGATCCCAGGGGCGCCGCCCCTGGACCCCGCCAAAGGGCTTGCCCTTTGGGATCCCCCGCTCAGTCCGCTTCCGCCAGCATCGCGAAGCGCTTCGGGCCGGCGATGGAGAGGTCGGTCAGGCCGGTCGGGTACTCACCCGTGAAGCAATGGTCGGTGTATTGTGGGCAGGCCGCATTGCGCTCCTCCTCGCCCATCGCCCGGTAGAGGCCGGGGATCGACAGGAAGGCCAGCGAGTCCGCGCCGATATATTTGCGCATCGCCTCGAGGTCGTGGGTCGCGGCCAGCAGCTTCTCCCGCTCCGGCGTGTCGATGCCGTAGAAGTCCGGGTAGGTGATCGGCGGCGAGGCGATCCGGAAATGCACCTCGGCGGCGCCGGCCTCGCGCATCATCCGGACGATCTTCACCGAGGTCGTGCCGCGCACCAGGCTGTCGTCGACCAGCACGATGCTCTTGCCCTCGATCGCCGCGCGGTTGGCCGAGTGCTTCATCCGCACGCCGAGCTCGCGCACCGACTGGGTCGGCTGGATGAAGGTCCGCCCGACATAGTGGTTGCGGATGATCCCCATCTCGAACGGGATTCCGGTCTCCTGCGCGAAGCCGAGCGCCGCCGGCACGCCGGAATCCGGCACCGGCACGACGACGTCGGCCGCGACGGAGGCCTCGCGGGCCAGTTCCCGGCCGATCGCCTTGCGCACCGCGTAGACGCTCTTGCCGTTCACCACCGAATCCGGCCGGGCGAAGTAGATGTACTCGAAGATGCAGGGCCGCATCGGCACCGCGTCGGCGAAGCGGATCGACTCGATCCCCTCCTCGGAGATCACCACGACCTCACCGTTCTCGACGTCGCGGACGTAGCGCGCGCCGATGATGTCGAGGGCACAGGTCTCGGAGGCCAGCATGTAGCGGCCGTCGAGCTCGCCCAGCACCAGCGGGCGGATGCCCAGCGGGTCGCGGGCGCCGATCAGCTTCTTGTTGGTCAGCGCCACGATCGCGTAGGCACCCTGGATCGCCTGCAGGGCGTCGATGAACCGCTCGACGATCCGCGGCTTCCGCGAGCGGGCCGCGAGGTGGAGGATCACCTCGGTGTCGGAGGTCGATTGCGTGATCGCGCCGTCGCGCACGAGGTCGCGGCGGATCGACAAGGCGTTGGTGAGGTTGCCGTTATGGGCGACCGCGAGGCCGCCGCTGGCGAGTTCGGCGAAGAGCGGCTGCACGTTGCGCAGGATCGTCCCGCCGGTGGTCGAGTAGCGCACATGCCCGATCGCGGCGCGACCTTTCAGCCGGGCGATGGTGTCGCCATCCGAGAAGGAATCGCCCACGAGGCCGGGGCGCCGCTCGGAGTGGAACACCGCGCCGTCGAAGGAGACGATCCCGGCCGCCTCCTGGCCCCGGTGCTGCAGGGCGTGCAGCCCGAGCGCCACGATGGCCGAGGCCTCCGGGTGCCCGAATATGCCGAAGACGCCGCATTCCTCGCGCAGCGTATCGCCGTCGAGGTCGAAATCGGAGGCGTAAGCGTCGGATTGGGACATGCTGCGATCGATCACTTCACGAGTCCCGGCGGCGACGGGCCGGCGCGCCGGTCGTCGCGGATATCATCCGATCGTCTCCGGAACCGCTATCTAGGCGTTCCACGGAGAGCGACCAACGGCGCGCGCCGCAGGTCAGCGTCGCGTCGGCGTCGGCGCGGTCTCTGTGCGGCGCTGAGGCGCCACATCGGTCTCGGCGGGGGCGTCGGCCGCCTCGTTGGGCGGTGGGCCGGCCTTCGGCTTCTTGAACTGCTTCAGGAAGCCCTCCGGGTTCTCGGGGAGCTGGGCCACCAGGGCGTCGCCGGACTTCTCCAGCATCGGGCGCGTGCGCGCCTGAGCCGCCCAATCCGGCACCTTGCCCTGCACCAGCCAGGACAGGAACACCCAGCCGATCACGCAGATCAGGAAGCCGCGGCCCGCCCCGAACAGGAAGCCCAGCGACCGGTCGACCGCGCCGATGCGCGAGTCGAGCACCACGTCCGAGATCTTCACGGTGATGATCGAGACGATGATCAGCGTGCCGAGGAAGATCGCCGCGATGGAGGCGACCAGCGCCACGGTATCGCTGTTGACGTGCTGCTTCACCAGCGGAAGCAGCATCGGATAGAACGACCAGGCGACGGCGGCGGCGGCCACCCAGGCGATGATCGCCAGCACCTCGCGGGTGACGCCACGCACGGCCGCGAGCAGCGCGGAGACCGCGACGATGCCGAGCACGACGAGATCCAGAACGGTAAACGGCATCTGTGAGCTTTTAGGAACCAGAGGGGATGCCGCGGCGGCCATGCGGCTCCCCGGGACCGGGGCCGAAGTATACCAAGCCGAAACTCGGCCGTC
The DNA here is from genome assembly GCF_900113845.1 of Methylobacterium brachiatum. Classification (NCBI taxonomy): domain Bacteria; kingdom Pseudomonadati; phylum Pseudomonadota; class Alphaproteobacteria; order Hyphomicrobiales; family Methylobacteriaceae; genus Methylobacterium; species Methylobacterium brachiatum. The sequence continues at coordinate 36,544 of NZ_FOQW01000016.1, forward strand.
ACCCTCGGGCGCGGACTGCGCGTGCGGCCTGTGCCGTCCGTGCATCAGCCCGCGCCGATCGTGAGTGCGGAGAGGGCTTCCACCGGCCCCGTTTACCTCGTTCCGATCGCCGGCCTGTTCGGGGCGGTGCTGATGATCTCGCTGGTGCTGGCGGGCAAGATCGTCTCGGTGGGCGGCCTGACCTTCACGGCGGCGGTGATCGTGTTTCCCGCCTCCTACCTGTTCGGCGACGTGCTGACCGAGGTCTACGGCTATTCCAGCACCCGGGCCGTGGTCTGGACCGGCTTCCTGGCGCAGGCGCTCTGGATCCTGGCCTACGGGATCGCGGCGGCTTTGCCGCCCGCGCCGTTCTGGCCGCACCAGGCGGCATTCGAGGCGGTCCTCGGCGCCACCCCGCGGCTCGCGCTGGCCGGGCTCGCGGCCTATCTCACCGGCGAGTTCCTGAACGCCTACCTGCTCGCCAAGCTGAAGCTGCGCTTTCGCGGCCGGGGACTGCCCGCGCGGCTCGTCGCCTCGACGCTGGTCGGCCAGGGCATCGATTCGGCCCTGTTCATCGGGCTCGGCTTCGGCGGGCTCTATCCCGTCGCGGATCTCGTCCGCCTCGCGCTCTCGATCTGGGCGCTGAAGGTCGCCTGGGAGATTCTTGCGCTTCCTCTCAGCGTGCCGCTGATCGGCTTCCTGAAGCGCGCCGAAGGCCGCGACACCTTCGATACGGACACGGATTTCAACCCGTTCCGCTTGCGGGGGTGAGGGATGTTACGGCAACGGAAAGGTGCTACCTTTGTAGCACTTTCCGGAGGAGCGTGACCATGCCGGCAGCCAAGCGAACGCCTGGCGTGACGAAGAGCGCCAAACCGCCGACTCAAGCGTCACCCACGGCGGTTGTGACCGTTCGGCGCCAAGGCGGAGCCCGCGTGATGACGCTCCCCCCCGCCGTTCTGGCCGCGATCGGAGCCGATACGGGCACCGACCTCGCACTCGCCGTACAGGACGGCGCTCTGGTCGCGACACCGGTCGCGAAACGAAAACGTCGCTATACCCTGGCGGAGCTTCTGGAAGGGGCCGAGCATCTGCCGGCCTTGTACGCGGATACGGCCGAGGCTCTGGAAGGCCCTCCAGTGGGCAATGAGATCGGGTGATGGGCCCGCGGCCGAAAGTCCCGAAGCGTGGCGAGATCTACTCGATCAACCCCAACCCGGTCATCGGCCGGGAAATGCGCGATCGACATTACTGGATTGTCCTGACGCCGGAGGCCGTGAACGTTCACGGCACGGCAATCGCCGTGGTGATCTCCACGGTGGCGGCGGGCGCCCGCGCCGCGGGCCTCACAGTCCCCGTCAAGGCGGATGGCGTGACCGGCGTGGCGGTCTGCACGCAGGTCCGCAGCTTCGATCTCCGGGCGCGCCTCGCCGATGGCAGTGCGAGCCTCGCCGGTATCGCGGATCCGGACACCGTGGGCGAGATCGCCGCGCGGGTTGCCAGTCTCGTCGACCCCTGAGAGCAATGCCGCGAACCGACTCGCCTCACGGGTCCGCATCGTGCATCCGTTCGCGGGAATCGAGGATCGGGGGCGCTTCGGTGGCAGGTAGGCGATCGGTGACGGAATCCGGAACAGATATCGGCGCCCACGGCGCCCGGCTGACCATCGATCTCGGGGCGATCGCGGAGAATTGGCGGATGCTGGCCGCCCGGGGGGCCGATTGCGCCGCCGTGGTGAAGGCCGATGCCTATGGCTGCGGTATCGGGCAGGTCGGGCCGGCCCTGTGGACCGCCGGGTGCCGGACCTTCTTCGTCGCGCACCTGTCCGAGGGCGTCGCGGCCCGGGCCGCCCTGCCGGAGGCCGCGATCTACATCCTGAACGGCCTGCCGCCCGGCGCCTGCGAGACTTTCGCGGCGCACGACCTGCGCCCGGTGCTCGGCAGCCGCGAGGAGATCGCCGAGTGGGCCGCCTTCTCGGGCGGGGGCCGGCCGGCGGCGCTCCATGTCGATACCGGCATGAACCGACTCGGGCTGCCGGTGCCGGAGGCGCTGGAGCTTGCCGGCGATCCGGGCATCGCGGCCGCCGGCATCGACCTGCTGCTCAGCCACTTCGTCAGCGCCGAGAAGCCGGAGGATCCGGTCAATGCCCGGCAGATCGCCGATTTCGCCCGGGTCCGTGCGGCCTATCCGGGCCTGCTTGCCTCGCTCGCCAATTCCTCGGGGGTCTTTCTCGACGGCGCCCGGCACGACCTGCTGCGGCCGGGCTACGCCCTGTTCGGCGGCAATCCGACCCCCGAATCCGCCAACCCGATGCGCCCGGTGGTGCGGCTGGAGGCCCAGATCGCCCAGGTGAGGCATGTCGAGGCCGGAACCAGCGTCGGCTATAACGGCCGCTGGACCGCGCCCGCCCCGAGCCGTCTGGCGACGCTGTCGCTCGGCTATGCCGACGGCTTCCCCCGGTCGATCAGCGGGCGCGGGCAGGCCCTGGTCGGGGGCGTGCCCTGCCCGATCCTGGGCCTCGTCTCCATGGACCTGATCATCCTGGACGTCACCGCGGCCCCCGCGGCTCGGCGCGGCGCCAAAGCCGTGCTGATCGGCGACGAGCTCGACATCGACACGGTCGGCCGCGCCGCCGGGACGATCGGCTACGAGATCCTGACGGGGCTGGGTTCGCGTTATGTTCGAACCTATGTAGGGTGATCCGGCCCCTTCTTCGAATGCCGGACCGGCGGCGCGCGGACCCGAATGGCCAAGATCCACCAGACCTTCGTCTGCCAATCCTGCGGGGCGGTCTACAACCGCTGGCGCGGCCGCTGCGAGGCGTGTAACGGCTGGAACACGATCGTCGAGGAGGCGGCCGCCGCGCCCGGCCAGTCCGGCCCGGTGGCGACCCGGCCGTCCCGCGCCCGCGGCCGGGTCTTCCCCCTCGAGGGTCTGACCGGCGAGACCAAGGAGGCGCCGCGCATTCCCTCGGGAATCGGCGAGCTTGACCGGGTCACCGGCGGCGGCTTCGTGCGCGGCTCGGTGATCCTGCTCGGCGGCGATCCCGGCATCGGCAAGTCGACCCTGCTGATGCAGGCCTCCGCCGCCATGGCGGGGACGGGCGAGCGGGTCGCCTACATCTCCGGCGAGGAGGCGGTGGGGCAGGTACGCCTGCGGGCCGAGCGGCTGGGCTTGAGTTCCCGCCCGGTGGATCTCGCCGCTGAGACCAATGTCGAGGACATCATCGAGACCCTGAGCCAGGGCCGCCCGCCGGCTCTGGCGATCATCGATTCGATCCAGACCATGTGGACCGAGACCGTGGAATCGGCCCCCGGCACGGTCACGCAGGTGCGTTCCTCGGCTCAGGCCCTGATCCGCTTCGCCAAGACCACCGGCACGGCGGTGATCCTGGTCGGCCACGTCACCAAGGACGGGCAGATCGCCGGCCCCCGGGTGGTGGAGCACATGGTCGACGCGGTCGCCTCGTTCGAGGGCGACCAGGGCCACCATTTCCGCATCCTGCGCGCGGTGAAGAACCGGTTCGGGCCCACCGACGAGATCGGCGTGTTCGAGATGACCGATGCGGGGCTGGCCGAGGTGCCCAACCCCTCGGCCCTGTTCCTGGCCGGGCGCGACCATCAGGCCGCCGGCACCGCGGTCTTCGCCGGGATGGAGGGGACGCGCCCCCTGCTGGTGGAGATCCAGGCGCTGGTGGCGCCCTCCTCGCTGGGCATGCCCCGGCGCGCCGTGGTCGGCTGGGACCCGAACCGGCTGTCCATGGTGCTGGCCGTGCTGGAGGCCCATGGCGGCATCCGGCTCGGCACCCACGACGTCTATCTGAATGTCGCTGGCGGCCTGCGCATCACCGAGCCGGCGGCCGACCTCGCGGTCGCCGCCGCCCTGGTCTCGTCCCTGTCGGGGGCGGTGCTGCCGCCGGAGACCGTCTATTTCGGCGAGATCGGCCTGTCGGGAGCGATCCGCCCCGTGGCTCAGGCGGGATCCCGGCTGAAGGAGGCCCAGAAGCTCGGCTTCGCCAAGGCGCTGATCCCGCAGGGCCGCGGCGAGGGCGACAAGGCGCTCGCGGTGGAGACTCTGCGCCACATCGCCGACTTGGTGGCCGGGATCAGCGCCGGGGCGCCGCGGAAGGGCTCCGGGCAGCGCGGGCGGGCGCAATCGCGCTACGCCGACGAGGAGGTTTAGGCTGTCGCTTTGCTCGCGGCGACGGACGACGCAGTTTGAAGCGCGCGGCGGCTTGTGAAGGCCGCGACATGCCCCCTCTCCCGTGCGGGAGAGGGGACCCGCGCTTTCCGCTTCAACGGTACGATCGCAACGACGATCGAACCCTGTTGCGCCCGTGGCTCCCAAGGGGAGGAGAACGCGTCGCGCTACCCGCCGGTCACGCTCATGTGCCGGGGCACTGCGGCCGGGCGCTGGCGCTCGATGACGAAGTCGTGGCCCTTGGGCTTGCGGGTGATCGCCTCGACCACGGCAGCGGCCAGCACGGCATCGTCCGGGGAGGCACGCAGCACCGCGCGCAGGTCCGCCGAATCCTCCTGGCCGAGGCAGAGGTAGAGCTGTCCGGTGCAGGTCAGGCGCACACGGTTGCAGCTCTCGCAGAAATTGTGGGTCAGCGGTGTGATGAAGCCGAGCTTGCCGCCGGTCTCCTCGACACGGACGTAGCGCGCCGGGCCGCCGGTGCGGTCGGACAGCGGTGTCAGCGTGTAGCGGCTCTCCAGGCGCTGCCGCGCCACCGACAGGGGCAGGAACTGGTCGGTGCGGTCGGCCTCGATCTCGCCCAGCGGCATCACCTCGATCAGGGTCATGTCCATGCCGAGCCCGTGGGCCCAGGCGATCATGTCGGGGATCTCGTCGGCGTTGACGTCCCGCAACGCCACCGCGTTGATCTTGACCTTCATGCCGGCCTTGCGCGCGGCCGCGATGCCGTCGAGCACCACCGGCAAATCGCCCCGGCGGGTGATCGCCCGGAATTTGCCTGCGTCCAGCGTGTCCAGCGAGACGTTGATCCGGCGCACGCCGAGGCTCGCCAGCTCGTCGGCGTAGCGCGTGAGCTGCGTGCCGTTGGTGGTCAGCGTCAGCTCCTCCAGCGCGCCCGAATCGAGGTGGCGCGACAGGCGGCGGAACAGGTGCATGATGTCGCGGCGCACCAGGGGCTCGCCGCCGGTGATCCGGAGCTTGCGCACGCCCCGGGCGATGAACACGCCGCAGAGCCGGTCCAGCTCCTCCAGGGTCAGCAGGTCGCGCTTGGGCAGGAACTGCATGTTGTCCGACATGCAGTAGGCGCAGCGCAGATCGCAGCGATCCGTCACCGAGATGCGCAGATACGAGATCGCCCGCTGGAACGGATCGATCAGCGGCGCGGGCGACGGCGCGCGGGGCGCCTCGGCCGTAAACCCCTGCGGCGTGCTGGAGATGTCATCGAGCATGATTGAGCATATGATGCCCGATACGGTCGTGGGCAAGCCGACCCCGGGCCGCAACCCCGGAATGCTTGAGGAGTGTGACCTGTGAACGAGGATCTGTGGCCCACCGAGATCCGCCTGTCGGCCGATCGGCGGGTGCTCAACGTCGCCTTCGAGGACGGGTCCCGCTTCGCCCTGCCGGCGGAGTATCTGCGGATATCGAGCCCGTCGGCCGAGGTGCAGGGCCATTCGCCCCTGGAGCGCAAGGTGATCGGCGGCAAGCGCGCCGTGGCGATCCTGGCCGTGGAGCCGATCGGCAACTACGCCGTCAAGCTCGGCTTCGACGACATGCACGACACCGGGATCTACGGCTGGGAATACCTGCACACGCTGGGCCGCGAATACGAATCCCGCTGGCAGACCTATCTCTCCGAGCTGGCCGAACGCGGGCTCGACCGCGAGACCGCGCGTTCCGCCCCGGCCAAGCAGGGCGGCGGTTGCGGCTCGGGCTCGTGCGGCTGCCATTGAGGGCTCGGTAGCCGTCCCATCCTCCCCCTCATCCTGAGGTGCCGAAGCGTAGCGAAGGCCTCGAAGGAGCCCTCCAGGATTCGCCGAGGTTTCCGGAGGGCTCCTTCGAGGCCCGCTGACGCGGGCGCCTCAGGATGAGGGGGCGATTTGGATCTTTGTTGATCAACAGCACCAGCCCCGGAGCCATCATGGCCTTCACCTGCACGATCCCCGCTCTGCCCACGGTCCAGCAGGACGATGCCACGGTCCGGATCACCCGCTGGGACTTCCCGCCCGGGGCGGTGACCGGCTGGCACGAGCATGGCTGGCCGTATTTCGTGGTGATGCTGGTGGCCGGCGTGCTGCGCGTCCATGACGGGGCAGCGGTCAGCGAGACCGCGCTCGCAGCGGGGCAATCCTACATGCGCCCGGCCGGCATCCGGCACGATGTGATGAACGGGTCGGAGCACCCGATCGCGTTCATCGAGATCGAGGTGAAGCGCCCCGACGCGCTGGTGACGCTGCCCGAAGCCTGAACGCAAAAGGGCCGACCTCGCGGCCGGCCCTCACCGAAACGGTCCGAAGAAATCAGCGCTGGACGACGACCTTCGTGCCGACCTTGGCGCGGGTGTAGAGGTCGGTGACGTCGTCGTTGGTCATGCGGATGCAGCCCGAGGACACGGCGGTGCCGATGGTCTCCGGCTCGTTGGAGCCGTGGATCCGGTAGATCGAGCCGCCGAGATACATGGCGCGGGCGCCGAGCGGGTTCTCGATGCCGCCCTTCATGTAGCGCGGCAGGTCGGGCCGGCGCCGCAGCATGGTCGACGGCGGGCGCCAATCCGGCCATTCGCGCTTCATCGTGATGGTCTGCACGCCGCCCCAGGTGAAGCCCGGGCGGCCGACGCCGACGCCGTAGCGCAGGGCCTGGCCGCCGCCGAGCACGTAGTAAAGCCGCCGCTCGGCGGTGGAGACGACGATCGTGCCGGCGCCGTAGGGGCCGTTATAGGCGACCGTCTCGCGCGGGATCGCCGACATCTGCGGCACGGCCGCGTCGAGCGGGTCGGCGGGGTTGAGCGAGGCGTTGGCCACCGGCACCGCGACGGTCTCGACGGCCTGCGGGCGCACCCGCACGGTGAGCGCATCGTTCAGCGGCTGGCGGGTCAGTGGGTCGATCTCGTAGGCCAGTGCCGGCGCGGCGCAGGCGGCCGCGCCGATGAGCCCTACGAGGGCGGGAAGGAAACGACGCATCAAAGCCTCTCGGGGCAGGCGCGAAATGGGTTGGGAACGCGGCGAATTACCGGGGCACGATGCCGTGCCGATCCTCGCCAAGGGGTAAACGCTCGCGCCCCAAATCCAAGCCGGAAACCGCCACGCTTAGCCGGTTCCGCCCCTCCGTGACGGGATGGCAACACTGTGGCAGCTTAGCCATAACCGCGGGATCGGCCTGGGCGGTCGGGCGTGTCCCGACCTGCCCGGCCGCCGAGACCTCACGCCTCGTCGGCGGCGAGCCAGATGGCCGGTTCCAGCGGTGCCGTGCGGATGAGCGCGGGGACGGCGGGCAGGCCGCGGATCTGCGCCAGCTCGGCCAGTTCCGGAGCCTGCGCGGTGTCGTCGGCGGTGAGGAACAGGCCCCTGGCCCGGGCGGCGCGGCCGAGATCGGCCCGGCTGGTCCAGACGCTCTGGGCCGGGCTCGCCAGCAGCGCGAGGGCCAGCGGGGCCAGCCACAGGCCGAGCCAGGCATTGCCGGCCCAGACCAGGGCGAAGACGATCAGCGCCCCGACCACCACGGCGTCGGCCTGGAGCCGGAACGCCTCGGCCCAGGAGACCTGCCGGTCGTCGCGATCCTGGGTCTCCCAGCGCACCACCCGGCCCAGGAAGGTCGAGACCACGGCGCCGGCGGTGAACAGGGTGAGGACCGGCCACAGGAACACCCACACGACCTGCTCCAGGGCGGCGCTGGCCAGGAGCGACCGAGCGCCGCCGAAGGAAGCCCGGCGCTCCGGCGAGACCAGGACATGGCCGAGGCTCAGGACCTTGGGCAGGGCCAGCACGGCGAGGCTGAGGACGGCGAGGCAGTGGGCGGCCGCGCCGTGACCGGTCAAGCCGTAGGCGAGCAGGCCGAGATCGCCGGTCCGGGCCGCCTGCCAGGAGGCCAGGCCCAGGAAGGCGATCCAGAGCGGCAGCATGCCGTAGGCCAGGATGCCGACCGCGAGGTGCCAGCGGCTCGCGCCATGCAGCCCGGCCCAGGGCAGCACCCGCAGGTGCTGCAGGTTGCCCTGGCACCAGCGGCGCTCGCGCCCGAGCAGATCGATCAGGTTCGTGGGCATCTCCTCCCAGGTGCCGCCCATCTCGGGCAGCAGGCGTACCTCCCAGCCGGCGCGGACCATCAGGGCGCCCTCGACGATGTCGTGGCAGAGGATCTCGCCACCCAGCGGCGCCCGGCCCGGCAGGACCGGAAGCTGCGCGTTCTCGGCGAAGGCCTCGATCCGCAGGATGGCGTTGTGGCCCCAGTAGCTGCCCTCCGGGCCCTGCCAGGTCTCCAGGCAGCGCAACGCCAGGGGCGCGTAGAGGCGCACGGCGAATTGCTGGATGCGGGCGAACAGGGTGTCCCGGCCGGCCGCGTAGGAGACGGTCTGGATCAGGCCGGTGCGGGGGCTCTCGTCCATCAGGCGGACGAGCCGGGTCATGGCGGCGCCGGTCATCAGGCTGTCGGCATCCAGCACGATCATGTAGGCGTAATCCGCACCGTAGCTGCGGCAGAACTCGCCGATATTGCCGGCCTTGCGGCCCGTATTCTCGGTCCGGCGCCGGTAGCGGATCCGCGGCAGGGCCGGGTCGGCCTCAGCCCAGGCCTGGATGCGGGCGAATTCGTGCTCCTCCACCGCCGCGATCGCGCCGTCCCGCGTGTCGGACAGGACGAAGATATCGATGCTCTGCGCCTGCGCATCGGCCAGCGAGCGGGCCATCACCCGCAGCCGGGCGAAGACCGCCACCGCGTCCTCGGCATGGATCGCCACCACGGCGGCGGTGCGCCCGCCCCCGGCGGCGGGTCGCAGGGCGGATTCGGACCGGCGCTCCAGCACCGACTTCGCCCGGTCGCCCAGGAGGGCGGCCACGAGCCCGTAGACGTATTGGCAGGCGACGAAAGCCTGCCAGCCCATCACCAGGGCGAACAGGATCAGGATGGTCCAGGCCAGGGGGCTGGCGCCGGCCGGGTAGGCACGATCGGCCAGCCATGCGAGACCGCCGGCGGCGGCGAGGCTCGGGATCGCCAGGGCGAGACGCCGGGCCAGCAGGGCCCGGCTGCCGCCGGCCCAGGCCTCGGGTTCGAGCGCCGTGGCCGGACTCGTCACGATTTCGGGATCGGGAGCGCCCGGATGGGCGTTCCGGTGCGGCCGCTCGGCGGAGGAGGTGACCCGTGAGGACATGGCGCGAGGAACTCGACCGTGGAAGGCTGCCGGCTGCCTCGCCGCGGGCGGGCGGGAACCGATGAGCGTGGACACCGATATGCGGGGCGAGGACACGCAGCCGACCCGGCCGCACAGGCAGCCGGAGGCCGAACGGATCGATCCCCCCTCCCGGCGCCGCGTCCTCAGAACCGTCCTGACCGCGGCTGCCGGCAGTATTGTACCTAGCGCTATAGATCTGAATGGCGCCCGAACATGGGCCGGGGCGGCGCTTCAGCCGCAGGGCCCTGCGCCCGGGGCCGCGCAGGACGGTGCGATGACCTTCGAGACCCTGTCGGCCGAGGCCGAGCGCCGCGCGTCTGCGCCCTACGCGGCCCCGCCCACCGACCTGCCCCCGGCGCTCGCGGGCCTCGACTACGACGGCTATCGCCACATCGTCTTCCGGCCCGCCGAGAGCCTCCATCTCGGCCGCCATTTCAGCGCGCAGCTGTTCCACCGCGGCTTCCTGCAGCGCAAGCGCGTGGCGCTCTACCTGCAGCCGCGCGGCGGCCCGGCCCGGCCGATCCCCTACGAGAGCCGGCTGTTCGATTTCGGCGGGCGGCTCGCCGGCCAGAGTTTTCCGGCCGATCTCGGCTTCGCGGGCTTCCGCCTGCACTACGCCTTCCCGGAGACGCCGGCCTGGCGGCCCAAGGGCTTCCAGGAGGAGTTTCTGGTGTTCCTCGGCGCCTCCTATTTCCGGCTGCGCGCCGCGGGCCAGGAATACGGGCTCTCGGCCCGGGGCCTCGCCATCGGCACGGGCGCACCGGTGGGGGAGGAGTTTCCCGATTTCACCGCCCATTGGCTGTGCGAGCCCGAGCCGGAGGCGCGCAGCCTCACGGTGCTGTCGCTCCTCGACAGCCCGAGCGTCTCCGGCGCCTACCGGTTCGTGATCACCCCCGGCGACCCGGCCCGGATCGCCGTCACGGCGGCGCTCTATCCCCGCAAGCCGATCCCGCGGCTGGGGCTCGCGCCGCTCACCAGCATGTTCCTGTACGGCCAGAACGGGCCCGGCGCCCGGGACGCCAAGCCGTTCGACGATTTCCGCCCGCAGGTGCACGATTCCGACGGGCTCTGCGTCGCCACCGCGGCCGACCGGCTGTGGCGGCCCCTCATCAACGGCCGCAAGCAGCCGCAGGTCTCGGCCTTCGCGGCGAAGCCCCTCGGGGGGTTCGGGCTGCTGCAGCGGGAGCGGCGCTTTGCCGCCTATCTCGACGTCGAGGCGCGCCAGGAGGCCCGGCCGGGCCTGTGGATCGCGCCCGAGCCGGGCGGCGCCTTCGCGGAGGGCGCCGTGCAGCTCTACGAGATCCCCTCGGCCGAAGAGTACATGGACAACATCGTGGCGGCCTACGTGCCGGCGGCACCGGTCCAGCCCGGCGCCGCCCTGCGCCTCGGCTACACGCTGACCACCGTGGGGGCGGAACCGACGGAGGCGATCCCGCAACCGGCGCTGGCCCGGGTCACCGAAACCCGGTTCGGCTCGGCCGAGCGCCTGCGCCCGACCGACCCGCCGAACCCGGCCCGGCGGCTCTGCGTGATCGATTTCGAGGGGCCGTCCCTGCCGAAGGGTGCGGACGAGACCGTCGCCGCCGAGGTCTCGGCCAGCGCCGGCACGCTCCACGAGCCGGTGGCCAACTTCGTGCCGCAGACCGGCGGCTGGCGCATCTACGTGGAGTGGCGCCCGCCGCAGCCGATGCCGGCGGGGGATATCGTCCTGCGGGCGCGGCTGGTGCGCGGGACGACCCCGTTGAGCGAGACCTGGGACGCGGTGGTGTGACCTACAGCGTTCGCGTATCGGTCCGTTCCGATCGCGACGCGCCCCCTCTCCCGTGCGGGAGAGGGTTGGGGTGAGGGTCGAGACCTATCCGGAGAGGTTACACCCCTCACCCTGTCCCTCTCCCTCCAGGAGAGGGGACCCGCGCCAATCTCGCGAACGATCCGCCGGCGCGGGGCCTAACACCCCTCAGGCGCTGCGCCGCTCGCGCTCCAGGCGCTTGGCCAGGCGGGTGGCGCCGTAGACCTCGCTCAGGCGGCGGCGGGCGGCGTAGACCGGCGGCGCCTGCCGCTCGACATGGGCGGCCGCGATGACGCGCAACGCGGAGTCGACCGAGCGCTCCAGGCGGCGTTCGGCCGAGACGGCGAAATCCTGCTTCGAGTCCAGCATGCGATGATCCCTCGTGCGAGGCCGGGCCCGCCCTCTCGCGGGGCGGTGACCGGCGGCATGGGGCAGCTTCGGCATCCGGCTTGACCGCATCAAGGCAGCTTGGCCGTAAGCCGGGGCGCGGTGTTACCGCAGCTCCTCGTGCCAGGTCCGGCCGTCGCGCTCGATCAGCGCGATGGCGGCGGTCGGCCCCCAGCTCCCGGCCGGATAGGGCCGCGGCGCCTCCGGGCGGTCGGCCCAGGCCTTGAGCACGCCGTCGGCCCAGGCCCAGGCGGCCTCGACCTCGTCGCGGCGCATGAACAGCGTGGCGTTGCCCCGGACCACGTCCATCAGCAGGCGCTCGTAGGCATCCGGGTAGCGCTGCTTGAAGGTCTCCTCGAAGGAGATGTCGAGGTCGGTCGGGCGCAGGCGCAGGCCGCCGGGGCCCGGATCCTTGGTCATCACCTCGAGCTTCATGCCCTCCTGCGGCTGCAGGCGGATGACGAGGCGGTTGGGCTCGCGCCCGAACGCCTCCTCGGGGAAAATCGAGAAGGGCGAGGCCCGGAACTGGACCACGATCTCGGACAGCTTCTGGGGCAGGCGCTTGCCGGTGCGCAGGTAGAACGGCACCCCGGCCCAGCGCCCGGACTGCACCTCGAGCTTCATCGCCACGAAGGTCTCGGTCCGGCTCTCGTGGCCGAGCTCGGTCAGGTAGCCCTCCACCGGCTTGCCGTCGACGGCGCCCGCCACGTACTGGCCGCGCACGGTCACGGTCTGGATGTCGTGGGCGGTGATCGGCTTGAGGGCGCGCAGCACCTTCAGCTTCTCGTCGCGCACGGAGTTCGCTTCGAGGTTGAGCGGGCTCTCCATGGCGGTCAGGCACAGGAGCTGCAGCATGTGGTTCTGCAGCATGTCGCGCATGGCGCCCGACGTGTCGTAATAGCCGGCCCGGCCCTCGACCCCGACCGTCTCGGCCACGGTGATCTGGACGTGGTCGATCACGTCCGAGGTCCAGAGCCGCTCGAAGATGGTGTTGGCAAACCGCAGGGAGAGCAGGTTCTGCACCGTCTCCTTGCCGAGATAGTGGTCGATCCGGAAGATCTGCGATTCGGGGAAGACCTCGCCGACCGCGTCGTTGATCGCCTGGGCGGATTTCAGATCCTTGCCGATCGGCTTCTCGAGCACGACCCGGGATTTCGGCCCGATCAGGCCGTGGTCGGCGAGGTTGCGGCAGATCGAGCCGTAGAGGTCCGGCGAGGTCGCCAGGTAGTAGGGCCGCACCTGGTCGGGCCGCTCGCCGAGCTTGGCCGCGAGGTCGGCCCAGCCGCTCTCGCCGGCGCCGTCCACCGCCACGTAATCCACGTGGTCGAGGAATTTGTGGAGCACGTCCTCCGTCAGGTCGGAGGCGGGCACGAAGCGCTTGAGCGCGTCCCGGGCGTGCTCCCGGAACGCGTCGGCCGACAGGTCCGAGCGCGAGGCGCCGATGATTCGGCTGGTCTCCGGGATCTGCCCGTCCCGGAACCGGTAGAACAGGGCCGGCAGCAGCTTGCGCGCCGTGAGATCGCCGGTAGCGCCGAACACGACGCAGTCGAACGAGGCAACGGGGATGATCGTGGCCAAAAGAGCGGCTCCCTGGTGTCGTGCGCGGTTGCAGCGCGGCGCGCCGCACTGACCTAACCTGGGTGCAAACGCTTCGCCAGACGAGGGGCGGCCGTCAGCAAGGCCCGCGGCGCATGCCTTTGTGGAACGGTCGCGGCTCGATGCACCGGCCGTGAACCGCGCCCCGTCATTGCGAGCGCAGCGAAGCAACCCAGGGAACCGCTGCGCATGAGAACTTCACGCAAGGCCGGGATACAGATCGCACCAATCCGGGTTCATCGCCTCGATCAGGGCGAGCTTCTTCTTCCGGGAGCCGCCCTTGATCTGCTTCTCGCGGGCGATGGCCTCGTTCATCGTCGGGTAGCCCTCGTACCAGACCAGGAGCTTGCATCCGTAGCGGCGCGTGAAGCCGGGATGGAGGGATTCGCGGTGCTCGTAGACGCGCCGGGACAGGTCCGCGGTGACGCCGGTATAGAGCGTCCCGTTGCGGCGGCTGGCCATGATGTAGACGGCCGGCGCGCGCATGGTGGCAGTCCCGTCCAGCAGAACGATCGGCCGCGCGGAGCCCTGGGTTGCTTCGCTGCGCTCGCAATGACGGGGTGGGCGTCAATATGCGTCGCGCGAGGCGTTTCAGGCTTGCGCTGCTGCGCGAGCTTGCCGCCGCTGGATTGCGCCACGCTGGTGGGTTGGGTTCGGCACGGGGGCGTTCAGGAATTTCCTGGTGGCGTGAGAGCATCCACCGTCATTGCGAGCGCAGCGAAGCAACCCAGGGCTCCGCGCGGCACATGGTTCCGCTCGACGGAACGGATCCGGAGAGATGCGGGTCGAGAGGGGCCCACCTACAGTGACGCTGCCCGGAGCGGAATTTCGGCACAAACCGTCTTCCATCCTCGCTCGAAACATCTTCCCTCGCGAAGCCCTGGGTTGCTTCGCTCCGCTCGCAAGGACGATGGCGCTTACTCCGCCATGAACCGCTGGAACGCCTCGGAAAAGTCCGGGTGCCAGCGCGACAGGGCGGGCCGGTTCTCGATGATGTCGCCGGCGGCCCAGGCGATGCGTTTCTCGTCCTGCGCCCGGGTGGTCTCGTTGTCGGGGCAGAGGATGTAGAAATCGCCCGCCTCCAGCCGCTCCAGCATGAAGGTTACCGTCTCCTCCGGCGTCCAGGCGCCGGCCGGTTTCTCGGCGACGCCCCGGGCCTTGGTCAGGCCGGTATAGACGAAGCCCGGGATCAGCAGGTGCGCGGTGGTCCGGCAGCCCTCGCGGGTGCGCAGCTCGTGGGCGAGCGCCTCGGTGGCCGCCTTCACGGCCGCCTTCGAGACGTTGTAGGGCGCGTTGCCGGGCGGCGTGGTGATGCCCTGCTTCGAGCCGGTGACGATCACCGCGCCGGGCTTGCCCCCCGCGATCATCCCGGGCGCGAAGGCGTGGATGCCGTTGACCACGCCCCCGAGATTGGTGGCGAGGATCCGGGTCCAGGTCTCGGCATCGGAGAAGAGTTTTCCGCCGGCCTCGATCCCGGCATTCAACATCACCACCGCCGGAGGGCCGGCCTTGGCGACATGGGCCGCGAGCGCCTCCACGGCCTCCCGGTCCGAGACGTCGGTGGGTAAAGCCCGGACCTCGACGGCGGCGAGCTCGGCCACCGCGCCGTGGGCCTCCTCGAGGGCTTGGCCGGGCAGGTCGGCGAGCCAGACATTCATGCCGGCCCGCGCGAAGGCTTTCGCCGCGGCGAGCCCGATGCCGCTCGCCGCCCCGGTGACGACCGCGCTGCGGCCTGGGCTGATGGCGGGATGCTGGCTCATGGGTCGGTCCTCGGCTGGATGGCGTCCCGAAGATGGGGCGCGTCGGGGCCGAAGGCGAGTTGGAACCGATGCGATCGGCTCGCCGCCAGCGCCATTGGCAACTGGGGCGATCGCATAAGGAAATGGTATTCCTCCGGGCGTTGATAACGCCCGCGGCAAACGCTCCCTCGAAGCCCTCGAACCGAGAACCTGGCATGACCCCATCCCCCGGCCTGCCGAGCCGCCGGGCTCTCCTCGCCGGGGCGGCCTGCGCCGGCCTCGCCACGGCTGCGGGGGCTGCGGCCTCCGGCTTCGGGCCCCTCGGCAAGCCGTCCTGGTCGGCCGACAGCCTCCAGGCCACTGCGGCCGCCAAGGGGTTGCTCTACGGCTGCGAGGTGCCGTTCCATCGGTTCGACGCGACGCCGGCCTACCGGCAGGCCGTGGCCCGGGAATGCGGGATCCTAGTCTGCGGCACCGAGATGAAGATGGAGGAGGTGCTGCCCGCCCCCGGCCGCACCGATTTCGCCCGGGGCGACGCGATCCTGCGCTTCGCGCGGGCCAACGGCCAGCGGATGCGCGGGCACACGCTGATCTGGCACGCCGCCCTGCCCCCCTGGGTCGCGCCGCTGCTCGGCCGGGCGAGCCCGGTCCAGGCCGAGGATTTCATGCGGCGCTGGATCGAGACCGTGGCCGGCCATTACCGCGGGCAGATCGTCGCCTGGGACGTGGTCAATGAGATTTTGGGCAACGAGGCCGATCCCGACCGCGGCGGGGGCCTGCGCGATTCGCCCTGGCTCGCCGCGATGGGGCCGGGCTACGTCGACCGCGCCTTCCGGATCCTGCACGAGACCGACCCGGCGGCCGCCGGCACCTGGAACGAGGACGCGGTCGAGCAGGGTGCCCCCTGGATGGAGGCCAAGCGCACCAAGGTGCTGCGCCAGCTCGAGGCGATGCGGTCGCGCGGCGTCCCGATCCGGCGGTTCGGGCTGCAATCGCACCTGACCAGCACGGTGCCGATCGACCAGGGCCAGCTCCGGCGCTTCCTGCACGAGATCGGCCAGATGGGTCTGGGGATCGCGGTCACCGAGCTCGACATCGACGACCGGGCCTTCCCGTCCGACGTGCCGACCCGGGACCGGATGGTGGCCGATTTCGCCCGCCGCTACCTCGACGTGGTCCTGGCCGAGCCCGCCCTGCTCGACGTGCTCACCTGGGACATCTACGACCCCGACACTTGGCTGAACGATCACGTCTACCGCAAGCGGCCGGACGGGCTGCCCCAGCGGGCGCTGCCGCTCGACGCGCAGTTCCGGCGCAAGCCGCTCTGGCACGCGATGCAGGCCTGCTTCCGGGCGGCGCCGGACCATACGGCCGCGCGCGAAAGACTCAGGCGGGGGTGATGCCGGTTCGGTTGTGCCGGTCTTCAGAGGCCAATGGACCACCCGGCGGCGCCGGACGAGGCGCGGGTCCCCTCTCCCGTGCGGGAGACGGACAGGGTGAGGGGCGCGCCCTTTCCGGAAGACCCTGATCCCTCACCCCAGCCCTCTCCCGCTCGGGAGAGGGGGCCGTGTCGCGCTCCGCACAGGATCGTGTGAGCGCCCCACGGTCCCGAGAACGGGCTCCGGCGGGCGGTCCGCCAGCAGCCGGCGGCGCAGGCGGGCGCAGGGGTGCTCGACCCAGGTGAACATCCCCCAGCACCAGAGCAGGGTCAGCGGGAAGGCCGCCAGCATCAGCGTCAGCCCGTGCAGGCCCGGCGCCAGGTGCAGCACCAAAGCCACCACGGCCATGTGGGCGAGGTAGAAGCTGTAGGACCAGAGGCCGAGCTGGCGCATCGGCCGGGCGGAGAGCCACCGCACCGCCCAGCCCTCCCCATGCAGCAGATAGGCGAAGGGCACGAACAGGGCCGCGCTCTGGAGCGTGTAGCGCAGGGTCTCGCGGAAGGCGGGATCGCGCACGGCCAGGGTCAGCAGGATCACCGCGAGGCTCGCGGCGACAGGCCAGAGCGTCGGGCGCCAGGCCCGGTCGGCCGGGATCACCGGGTTTTTCCACAGGCCGAGGCAGCAGCCGAACAGGATCGCGTCGATGCGGGTGTGGGTCCAGGAATAGTTCAGGCTGTAATCGGGGAGCCGCCAGACGTTGACGCAGCGGATCGCCAGCACCGCCGCGCAGATCCCCAGGCAGGCCAGCGCCGCCCGGCGCGGCTGCAAGCGCCCCAGCCACAGGAGGTAGGCCAGGGGGAAGACCATGTAGAAATGCTCCTCGATGGCGAGGCTCCACAGCGGCACCGGCAGCACCGCCTCGGTGCCGAACAGGCCGGGATAGTTGGTCAGGAACAGGACCTGGCCGAGCACGGCCGCCGGCTCGACCCGCATCCAGTCGAGCAGCCCCGCCGCGTAGAGCGCCCCGGTGGCCGCGAGCGTCAGGTAGAGCGGCGGCAGGATCCGGAGGCTGCGCCGCAGGTAGAAGGCGGCGAGCGAGACCGTGCCGGTGCGCCCGCGCTCGATCCGCAGCAGCGTCGTGATCAGGTAGCCGCTGAGGAAGAAGAACACCGTGACGCCGAAGCCGCCCGGCACCACGTGGCTGTAGCCGCAATGGGCCGCGAACACGATCAGGATGGCGAGCGCCCGCACCCCGTCGAGCTGCGGCAGGTACGGCATCGCACTCGGGACGTCCCCGGTGCGCTGGGATCCGGAATCCGGCATGGCGGCGGCTGATCGTCCTTCACGGCACGGCCCCGCAGGGTGCGCCCTTTCCGCGCCAACCGATATCGGCGGACGGCTCCGGGCGCAGCGCCCCTCGCCGGATGGTGAATACCGGTCCCGGCCAGCGCGATCCATCGGAGGAGATTGGTAACCGTACCGCCCCATCATCCCGCCCGACCGCGCCGCCCCGGGCGCCGTCGGGAGTGTTGCGTATGGTCCCGGCCCGTTTCCGCCTGTCCGCCCGCCTCGGCGCGGGTCTCTCGGTGCTGGCGCTGCTCGGCGGCCCCGTCGGCGCACTGGCGCAGGGGGCTCCGGCAGCGCCGGCCGGACCCGCGGCTGCACCGGCCCCGCCGCTCGCCGTCCCGGTGGCGGTGCCGCCGGCGCCCGATCCGTCGAAGAATGCCGAGCCCAAGCCCCAGGATTCGGCGAAGAATCCCGAACCCCGTCCGATTGAGGCGAAGAGTTCCGAGGCCAAGCCGCCGGAAACGCCGAAGAAATCGCGGGAGCCGGCGCCGCTGGTCTACGCCAAGGTCTCCACCGACCCGACCCCGACGCTCACCGCCCGCACCTTCCTGGACACGCTCAAGGTCGCCGACCGCTACGCCGCCTTCGCGGAGGCCGGGGGCTGGGAGCGGCTGCCCGACGACCTCATCCGCCTGAAGCCCGGGGAGCGCAGCCCGGCGATCCCGTCGCTGCGCCACCACCTGACGCTGACCGGCGACCTGCCGGTGGACGCGCCGCCCAGCGACCGGCTCGACCCGCCGCTCATCGCCGCGATCGCGGCGTTCCAGGCGCGCCACGGCCTGCCCGACAGCGGCATCCTGGGCCGGCTCACGATCAACGCCCTGAACGTGCCGGCCGCCACCCGCCAGCGCCAGCTCGCGGCTTCCGCTTCCCGGCTGATGGGCTCGAAATTCCCGTTCGGCGAGCGCTACGTCGTGGTCAACATCCCCTCGGCGAATGTCGAGGCGGTGGAGAACGGCGCGGTGGCGCGCCGCTACGTCGCGGTGGTCGGCTCCCCCGACAAGGCGACACCCACGGTGGAGGCCCGGATCACCGACATCAACTTCAACCCGACCTGGACCGTGCCGGCCTCCGTGGTGAAGAACGAGATCATCCCGCAGATGCGCAAGAACCCGGGCTACCTCGCCCGGAACCACATCCGCATCCTCGGCCCCAGCGGCGAGGTCGATCCGACCAAGATCGACTGGGCGGGCAACAAGGCCGCGGCCTACACGCTGCGCCAGGATTCCGGCTTCGACAATTCGCTCGGCCAGGTGCGGATCGACATGCCGAACCGCTTTGCCGTCTACATGCACGACACCCCGGCGAAATCGCTGTTCGCCGCCGCCGTGCGCTTCCACAGCCACGGCTGCGTCCGGGTCGGCCAGGTCAAGGAGCTGGTCGGCTGGCTGCTGCAGGGCACCGACGGCCCGAACGGGCCCGGCACGAGCTGGGGCCCGATCGAGATCGAGACCGGCATCGCCGACGGCGAGCGCCGCGACATCAAGCTGGTCAAGCCGGTGCCGGTGACCTTCGTCTACCTCACCGGCTACGCTACCCCGGACGGGAAGGCGCATTTCCGCGACGACATCTACAACCTCGACACGCCGCCCCCGGCACCGGAGCCCGCCGCCACCGGGGCGATCCCACCGGCCGGCGCCGCGCAGCCCGCGGCGATGCCCAAGCCCGCGGCACTCAAGCCGGCCGCACCCAAGCCGGCCGCGGCGAAGCCCGCTCCCGCCAAGCCGGTGGTCAGCAAGGCGACGGCGGTGAAGCCGGCTATCGAAGGGGGCAATCCGGACGCGTCCCAGCCGTCGCGCTGAACCCGGGCCTGCCGACGGCTTGATCGGTCCGGCGGGGCGTGATCCTCAGACTAAGGCTTCGAACGCCGCCTCGAGCCGACGCGTGAAGATCCCCGGGTCGAAGACAGCGGGGCCTGACCGCAAAATTTCATCGAGGCGCGCGCGCACTTGTTCGAGGGTCGCAGGATCTCTCGCGAGTTGCAGAGCCTGACGTTCGTAGGCGTCCAGGCTATCCGTGACGAGTTCGGGAAGGCCGAGCGCCGTCAGAAGACTTCCAGCCATGCGGCTGGCATAAGCGCGCCCGGAGCACGTCATCAACGGCAAGCCCATCCAGAGGGCGTCGCTTGCCGTCGTTCCGGCATTGAAGGGGAACGTGTCGAGGAAAAGGTCGGCCAGCGGCAGACGGGCGAGGTACGCCTCGTAGGACACGCGCTGCGCGAAGACGAGGCGCTGCGGATCGACGCCGTGAAGTCCGGCCTCTCGCCGCAGGTTGCCCCGAGCCGGCTCGTTGTCGGCCAAGAGCCAGAGCACACTGCCGGGAATAGCCTGCAAGAGACGCATCCAGATCGCAAAGATGGTCGGCACGATCTTGTAGCTGTTGCTGAACGAGCAGAACACGAACCCGGCCTCGGGAAGCCCCTCTGTCGAACGCGCCGGCAGTGCCGACCTTGGCGGCCGGCGGCTGTTGGCCTGGAAGCAGCCGGGCTGCGCGATGATCGTCTCCGAGAAGCCGCCCTGCAGCTTGCCTTCGTTCGCCAGGAAGGCATCTCCCACCGTGAAGTCGATCCAATCGGCGCCGGTCGGACCGGGAAATCCCAGGTAGTTGCCCTGGACCCGGGCCGGACGCGAGGCCAGGATGCCGGGCCGGCTCAGGGTGGTGAAACCCGCCAGATCGACGGCGATGTCGGCGGGCCACGCGCGCAGGAAGCCGGCCGCTTCGGCATCCGACCACCCGTGAGCATCGACAAATCGGTCGGCGGCCTCGGCAATCCGCGCGCGCAAGTGACTGCCGTCGTCCGGGCCATACGACAGGGCGACGATCTCAAATCGCTCGCGATCGTGCAGCGCCAGCACATCGACCATGAGGGCCGCGACGGGATGAGCCCGGAAGTCCGGCGACAGGTAGGCCAGCCGGATGCGGCCGGGATGCCTGGGACCGGACGCGCGGGGCGCCTGCAGGGCTAGCGGCGCGGCGTAATCACGGCCGCGCTTCAATTGGACGCCGGGATCGTCGGTCAGGGCAAGGACCGGGAAGGGCGACGGCGGATCGCGGCGCCGCCACGGGCCCACATCGAGCGAAAGCATCTTTCGGTCTGTCGCGAAGGCACGCCAGTCGCACAGGATCTGGCGCAGGTGCGAACGCATCGCGAGCACTTGGCCGTGCCCGGGATCGAGGTGCGCCGCCGCGTCGAGGCTCTCCAGCGCGCCGAGGAGGTCGCCGGCCTTCCGCAAGGCGAAGGCGAGGTGGAGATGCGCCTGCGCTGAGGCGGGATCGAGGGCGATCGCCTCCCGGAAGCATCGGGTCGCATTCTCCACGCGCTCCAGATCGAGATAAGCGAGGCCGAGATTATTGACGGTGCCGGCGTCGTGCTTGAGGGCCCGGGAATGTTCGAAGCACGCGACCGCCTCATGCAGGCGACGGAGCGCGCGATAGGCCACCCCGAGATTGTTGTGCGTCGAGGCTGACAGCGGATCGAGTTCAAGCGACCGTTCGAGAGCCACCGCCGCCTCGGCGGGCCGCCCGAGGGTGTTCAGGACCACGCCCAGGTTGTTGTGAATCTCAGCATCCTGAGGGGTTGTTTGGGCGGCCTTGTTCAGCAGCGGCAGGGCTTCTGCGCTGTCGCCTCTCTGATGCAGGAGCGTTCCCAGCAAATGCAGGGCACCCGGATGGTCCGGCTCCGCCAGCAGGAAAGCACGATACAACCTTTCGGCCTTGTTGAGCTGTCCCTTTTGGTGCGCAATAACAGCATCTCGAGCTAAAGACTCGTGTCGATGGCGTATTTTTTCCATCTGTATTCTCAAATATATCTCAAATTCCACGTAAAATTGAAATGCAATGCGGTCAAAAACGCATTGGATAGAGCTGTTTAATTATATCCCGGCACGTAGTCCACTTAAATAATCGTGACTGTTGTTATCATAATTTACGTTCGGATACCCGCGGTATTCTATTGTCAGATATAAAAATTTATTGACTTGAATGGCTGCTGCTGATCTTCGGATCGATATCTATCAGATCGTACCGAATCCAGCTTGCGAGCCCCCGAGCTCCAGCTTCACCTTCACAAGTCCCGGATCCTCCGGATCCCGCCCCTGGGTGAAGCCGAGGCGGCGGCAGACCGCGAGCATCGGGCGGTTCTCGGCGAGCACCATGCCCTCGACCCGGCCGATCCCCTCGGAGCGGGCCCAGTCGATCATCAGGCGCATCAGCGCGAAGGCGAGTCCGGTGCCCCGCGCGTCGCGGCCGACCGCGATGGCGTATTCGCCGCTCTCATGGTTGGCGTCGGCGTGCAGCCGGACGGCGCCGAGCATGCGCTCGCCGCCCTGCGGGTCGACCTCGGTGGCCACGAAGGCGATGGCCCGGGCGTAGTCGAGCTGGGTCAGCCGGGCCAGGAAGGCGTGGCTGAACTCGCGCACCGGGCCGAAGAAGCGCAGCCGCAGATCCTCCGGGTCGAGGCCCTTGAAGAAGGCGAGGAACAGGCCCTCGTCCTCGGGGCGCACCGGGCGGACCCGGATCGTCCGGTCCTTGAGCTTGAGGGTGCGGACCCATTCGGCCGGATAGGGACGGATCGCGAAGCGCGGGTGGCCGCGGCCGTGGCGGCCCCGCTCCGCGCGCCCGATCCGCACCCGTGCGTCCAGCGCCAGCACGCCGGTCTCGTCGGCCAAGAGCGGGTTGATGTCGAGCTCGCGCACCTGCGGCAGGTCGGCGGCGAGCTGGGACAGCTTCACCAGGGTCAGGGCGATCGCCCCGATATCCGCGGGTGGCACGTCGCGGTAGCCTTCGAGGCGCCGGGCGACCCGGGTGCGGCCGATCAGGTCGCGGGCGAGCGCGAGGTCGAGCGGCGGCAGGCCCAGCGCGCGGTCGTCGATCACCTCCACCGCCGTGCCGCCCCGGCCGAACACCACCACGGGGCCGAACACCGCGTCCTCGGCAAGCCCCGCGATCAGCTCCCGGCGCTGGCCCCGGCGGACCATCGGCTGCACCGCGAAGCCCGTGACCCTTGCATCCGGCCGCTCCCGGCGGGCGCGGGCCAGGATGCTGCGCGCGGCCTCGCGGACATCGGCCTCGCTGGTCAGGTCGAGATGGACGCCGCCGATATCGGATTTGTGCACCACGTCGGGCGAGACGACCTTGAGCGCCACGGTGCCGCCCGCCGCGATGATCGGCCAGGCAGCGGCCGCGGCGGCGTCCTGATCGGGGGCGAGGGCGATCGGCACGGTCGGGATGCCGTAGGCCTCCAGCAGCCCGTTCACGGCGATCGGGTCGAGCCAGGCCGCGCCCTGGCGCAGGGCGGCGGCGATGATCGAGCGCGCCCGGGCCATGTCGGGGAAAAAGTCCCGCGGCAGGGAATCCGGCGTGCGCATCAGGTCGTCCTGCGCCTCGCGGTAGCGCACGAGATGCAGGAACCCCTCGATCGCTTCGGAATCGGTGGTGAAATGCGGGATGCCGGCCTGCGCGAAGGCCGCGCGCGCGGCCTCGGCATCGCCGAGCGACACCGCGAAGACCGGTTTCTTGCGGGTCTGGCCGGCGCGGGCGCGCTTGACCGTGTCGGCGATCGCCCCGGCCACCGCGCCGGCATCGGAGCGGACCGTGGGGACGTGGATCGCCAGCACCGCGTCGCTCGCCCGGTCGGCGAGCAGCGGTTCCAGGGCGGCCGAGAAGGCCGGACCGCCGGCATCGATGCCGAGGTCGATCGGGTTACCGGCCGCCCGCCCCTCGATCTCGGGGATCTGCGCCAGGATGCCGGCGCGCTCGGTCAGCCGGTCGGCGGCGAGCAGGCCGATGCCGCGGCCGTTGGTCAGGATCGCGAGCCGGTCCCCCGGGAACGGCCGCTGGCGCCCCAGCGCCTCGACCGCCGAGAACATGCCGTCGAGATCCTGCACGGCCAGCAGGCCGGCCCGCCGGAAGGCCGCGGCATAGACCGCGTCGGGCCGGGCGAGCGCGCCGGTATGGGTCACGGCGGCCCGGGTGTCGGGGCGGTGCCGGCCGGCGCGCAGCACCACCACGGGCTTGGCGCGGGCGGCGGCCCGGGCCGCCGACATGAACCGGCGGGCATCGGCCACCCGGTCGAGGCAGAGCAGGATCGCCCGGGTCCGGTAATCGGCGGCGAAATAATCGAGGCAGTCGGCCACGCCGATATCGAGGACGCTGCCGAGCGACAGCACCGCGGAGAAGCCGGTCCCGTGCCGGGCGGCCCATTCAACGATGGCGGCCGCCACCGTGCCGGATTGCGAGACCAGCGCGAGGTCTCCCGCCGCCGGGGCGTGGGCGAACAGGCTGGCATCGAGCTTGGCGCCGGGCACCGCCAGGCCGGCGCTGTCGGGTCCGAGGAGGCGCAGGCCCTGCGCCCGGGCGATCCGGTGCGCGACCGGGCCGGGATCCTCCGGCCCGCGGCCGAGCCGGGCGGTGAGGATCACGGCCGCCCCGGCGCCGATCGCGGCGGCCTGGGCGACCACCTCGGGCACGCTCGGCGGCGGCACCGCGATCAGCACGAGATCCGGCACCATCGTGAGGTCGGCGACCCGCGGCACGCAGGGCAGGCCGTCCACGGAATCGTGATCGGGCTGGACCGGCAGGATCGCGCCGGGAAAGCCTGCCCGGCGCAGGCTGTCGAGCACGCTGCGCCCGAGGGAGCCCTCCCGCGCCACGGCCCCGACCAGCGCGACCGAGCGCGGCGCCAGGAGCTTGTCGAAGCGGTAGGTGCTCACGGCGCCGAAGGCTTGAATCTGTGCGCGCGCATGGGGTGCCCCTCGCCCGGGGTGACGCACATGGGAGGGGCGTGCGGCGCCCCGCCCGCGGGCGCACCCGTCGTCCTACCAGATGGCACAATCTCCCGCGCGTGCAACGCCCGGATGCACCGATACCGCGGCGCCCCCCCTAGCGCCGGAACCGATCCCGGCCCCGATGCGACCGGGTTCGGCGCCAAACCCCTGTTGCGACGCGTTCGCGCGCCGGGCCGGCCTCCACTTGGGCGGCGAGCCTTCTAGCCGGCTCTGTACAGTATACGACAAAGCACGCCGCGACCATGTCGGCTGTTGTGAGGACTTATAATTTGGTCTTGCCCTTATATTGATCGCACCATAGTACCTGCGCCTTTATAGGCCTGTATCAGCCTCAGCAGACACAGATTCCGGCCGGCACACGCCGAACGATGGCGGCCGAGACGAAGCGATGGGAGGTTTCGGAATGGATGCCACGGTCGGAGAGGACCTGGATTATCTCACGTTGTCCGTCGACATCGTGTCGGCCTTCGTCAGCAACAATCCGGTGCCCGCGCCGGAACTGCCCGGGCTGATCGCCGCGGTCCACGCGACCCTGCACGGCCTGAGCCAGCCTGCGGCCCCACCGGCGGAGGAACTCCGGCCGGCCGTCTCGGTCCGGCGCTCGATCCAGCCCGACTACATCGTGTGCCTGGAGGACGGGAAGAAGTTCAAGTCGCTCAAGCGGCACCTGCGCACCCACTACAACCTGACGCCCGAGGCTTACCGGGAGAAATGGGGCCTCGCCCCCGACTACCCGATGGTGGCGCCGAACTATGCCGCCGCGCGCTCCAGCCTCGCCAAGAGCATGGGTCTCGGCCACCAGCGCCGGAAGGGCCGGACGGGCTAGGCAAGCGGGCCGGCATCCACAGCTTTCCCGCCGGGATTCAGCATCGGGCAAGGGGCGCTTGCCAGGGTCGACGGGCACATCCGCGACCCGAGATCCGATGCCCGGCAAGCCCAACCCCGTCGCCCGCCTGTTCTGGACGGCCGCGATCGGCTGCCCGTTCGGGCTCTGGTACGGACCGCCTGCCTTCGCGGCTACGGGGCTCGCCCTCGCGCTGGTGCTGATGCGCCATCTCGGGCGGCCCCGGCGGTTCCGGAGGCGGGTGCGCCGGATCGCCCGGGCCCATGCCGAGACCCTGGCGCTGCGGCGGCGGCAGGAGAGTTTTTGCGACGCCTACGGCAACCGGATCGAGGATGGCTGGCTGCGGGAGCGCGCGTATTTCCTCGACCGCACCGTCCTGCCGCAGATCGGGCCGCATTTTGCCGACCTCGCCGAGTCGGAGCGCCCCCGGATGCTGGCTATCGTGGAGGCGGAAGCGGCGGCCGTCGCGCTGCCCGAGGAGGACGAGGCGCCGGGCGACGGGATCGATTACGAGCGCTACTGCGCCGAGCGCCTGGCCCGGGCGGGGTGGCGGGCGCATCGGACCCCGCCGAGCGGCGACCAGGGCGCCGATATCGTGGCGGTGCGCGACGGCCTGCGCCTGATCGTCCAATGCAAGCGGCTGGCGAAGCCGGTGGGCAACGCCGCCGTGCAGGAGGCGGCGGCCGCCCTGCGCTACTGGGCGGGCGACCGGGCCGCGGTGGTGTCGAATGCCGGGTTCACGCCGGCGGCGCGCCGCCTGGCGGCGGCGACCGGCGTGCTGCTCCTGCACCACGACGCCCTGGACGACATCGACCTCGCCGGCGCGCACCGGAGCTAGCGCAATCAGGTCCCGGGATCCCAAAGGGCCGAGGCCCTTTGGCGGGGGTTCGGGGCGCGAAGCCCCGATGGCCTCAGAGAACCTTGAGCAGGGCCTCGGCGCCGGAGACCTCGGTCTTCGACGGGGTCTCCTCGATGTTGAGGATCTTCACCACGCCGTCCTCGACCAGCATCGCATAGCGCTTCGAGCGGATCCCGAGGCCGAAGCCGGTGCCGTCCATCTCGAGGCCGATGGCCTTGGCGAAATCGGCATTGCCGTCGGCCAGGAATTCCAGGCCCTCCGCGCCGCTCGCCTTGGCCCAGGCGTCGAGCACGAACACGTCGTTGACGCTGGTGACCGCGATGGCGTCGACGCCGCGGGCCAGGATCTCGTCCTTCTTGGCGACGAAGCCCGGCAGGTGGTTGCGGTGGCAGCTTGGCGTGAACGCGCCGGGCACGCCGATCAGCACCACGCGCCGGCCCTTGAACACGTCGTCGGTGGTGCGGGCGATCGGGCCCTCGGGGCCTGTCACCCGGAAGGTCGCCTGGGGCAGGTGGTCGCCGACCTGGATCATCGCGGGTCCCTTCGCTGACGCGCGCTCGGATCGCGCGCTGAACAATCGCGCCTGACCTAGCGTGGCGGGCCGGGCCTGTCGAGGACGGGGCGGCGGCGGTCGTCACGCGCCGAGCAGCCTGATGAGGCGGCGCCGAAGAAAGCCGCGCCGTGAGCTTGGCCGCCTCGGCCATGCGCTTGTGCTGCCCGCCGGATCCGGGCGGCTGCGCCGCGCTGTCGGAGGCGGCCGGTGATGCCGCTTCCGCCAGGGAACGCCTCCGTCCACGGCCGGGTCGGGCCTGCGCGCGGTCCAAGGCCCGAAGGCCGAGAAATATAGCGATCCGCCCGCAGATTCGACAGCGCCTTTCGGGGGCGGCGCCGGCAACGGGCCCGCGCGCTTTGTCCGCTGGACAAGGCCCGGCGGCCGCGTAGCATACGCGCATGCCGAACCCAGCGTCGCCCACGCATTCCACGCTCACCGGCTCGAGCTTCCTCGACGGCCAGTTCCTCGTGGCGATGCCCGGGATGGCCGACGAGCGCTTCGCCCGCTCGGTGATCTATGTCTGCGCCCATTCGGCCGACGGCGCGATGGGCATCATCGTCAACAAGGCGGCCACCGACATCAGCATGCCGGACCTGCTGGTCCAGCTCGACGTCGCCCCGGAGGCGGACGCGATCCGGCTGCGCGAGCGGGTCGGGCACATGCCGGTGCTGATGGGCGGCCCGGTGGAGGGCCGGCGCGGCTTCGTGCTCCACACCGACGATTTCCACATCCAGCAATCGACGCTGATCATCGACGACGGCATCTGCCTGACCGCCACGGTCGAGATCCTGCGCGCCATCGCCAGCGGCGAGGGGCCGGCGAGCGCGGTGCTGGCCCTGGGCTATGCCGGCTGGCAGGCGGGGCAGCTCGAGAGCGAGATCATGGCCAATGGCTGGCTCAACTGCCCGGCCGACCCGGCGCTGATCTTCGACACCGACCTCGACGCCAAGTACGAGCTGGCGCTGCGGGCCAACGGCATCGACCCGGCCATGCTGTCGATGAGTGCCGGGCGGGCCTGAGGCCGCGTCCCGAACGGGCGACCGCCGGCTTGCGGATCGGGACGATGCCCTGACCGACCGCTATTCCGGCGGCATCTCGCCGGCCGTGTCCGGGTTCACCCCATCGACCGCGGGTTCGGCGGCCGGCTTCGGCCGCGACCGGCGCGGGGCGACCGAAGCGGTCGGCACCGCGGTGTTGGCGCCGAGCCGGGTGGCGAGCGCCAGGGCCCGGTTCTCGGTGACCCGGAGGTGGCAGAAGCCGTGCGTGCCCTCGCGGGCGTAGCCGCGGCAGAGCTGCTCGCGGTCGGCCGAGAAGGCCGCCTGCTCGCTCACGATCGGCCGGACGTCCTCGCGCCGGGCGCGCTGGGTCATCAGCTTGTAATTGTCGCGCACCGCCTTGTCGGCGACGCCCCGGGCGGTGTCGAACTCCCCGGCCCGGGGGATCAGCGTCGCGCCGGCCGGGCCCCAGAGACCCACGGGTGTCGTGGCGCAATCGGCGTTCGAGAAGGTGCAGACCGGCCCCTGGCCCAGGGACGAGACCAGGATTCCGCCCTCGACCACGTCGAAGCGCAGCGGGCACTCGGCCCCGGCGGCCTCGAAGCGCGGCGCACCCTCGGGCTTGCCCTCGGAGGACAGGGTGATGGGATTGCCGTTCGCGAGCGGCACCGTGCAGGATTCGGCCGGCTGGGAGATCTTGGTGCCGGGCAGCTTGATCCGCGCCGTCACGGATGGGCCGGCCCGCTCCAGCTTCAGGGTGCCGGACGTCCCGTTGAGCTGCAGCTCCTGCCCGATCACGCCGTCCTCGGAGGGAGCCTTCAGCACCACCGGGCGCGCCGGGACCGGCGCCGGCCGGGGCGCCTCGGGACCCGGGGCCGCCGGGCCCGGCTCCCCGGGGGCCGGGGCGGCGGGCGGGCCCTCGGGCACGCCGCGGGGCGGCACCGGCGGGCGCTCGGGCTTGATGCCGAACAGGCGCTCGAAGAAATTCTGAGCCTGCGCCGGCGGGGCGGCGAGCGTGGCGGGCAGCGCGAGGGCGGCTGTCAGAAGGGGGAGCAGGAGGCGGCGGGTCCGTGGCATCGGGCTCTGACGGGAAGACGAGGTGGCGGGGCCACGCTCAACCCCTTGTCGAAGTGTTAACACGCCATCGATGGCCTGGACGTGGCAGCGGAGCAACAAAATGCGGCGACGCCATCGGGCCAAACCCGGCCTCACGGCGGGATTTTTCAGTCCGGACAAGGCTTTGGCGAAAAACGCGCCGGCCGGACCGAACGGGCCGGCTTCGCCTTGCGAGCCCGTCCGGGGGTTCTTATATCGCCCTCGACGCGGGATTATGCGCTGGATTTCAGCCGTTCACGGCCCTTGATCCGGCCCGGGTCCCATACTCACATCACACTCAACCCGCCATGGGCCGAGCTGCTTCGGGGCTCGGCGGTCTGCTTGAACGCGACAGAAGAGGGATCCCACCATGGGTAAAGTTATCGGTATCGATCTGGGCACCACGAACTCCTGCGTGGCCGTCATGGAAGGCACGCAGCCCCGGGTCATCGAGAATTCGGAAGGCGCCCGCACCACGCCGTCGATCGTCGCCTTCACGGATGACGGCGAGCGGCTCGTCGGCCAGCCGGCCAAGCGCCAGGCGGTCACGAACCCCGAGCGCACGTTCTTCGCCATCAAGCGTCTCGTGGGCCGCACCTACGACGACCCGATGACCCAGAAGGACAAGGGCCTCGTCCCCTACAAGATCGTCCGCGGCGACAACGGCGATGCCTGGGTCGAGGCCGACGGCAAGAAATACTCGCCTTCGCAGATCTCCGCCTTCACGCTGCAGAAGATGAAGGAGACCGCGGAGTCGCATCTCGGCCAGCCGGTCACGCAGGCGGTCATCACGGTCCCGGCCTACTTCAACGACGCCCAGCGTCAGGCGACCAAGGATGCCGGCAAGATCGCGGGCCTCGAGGTGCTGCGCATCATCAACGAGCCGACCGCGGCCGCGCTCGCCTACGGCCTCGACAAGAAGAAGGCGGGCACCATCGCGGTCTACGACCTCGGCGGCGGCACCTTCGACGTCTCGATCCTCGAGATCGGCGACGGCGTGTTCGAGGTGAAGTCGACCAACGGCGACACCTTCCTGGGCGGTGAGGATTTCGACAACCGGATCGTCGAGTACCTGACGGCCGAGTTCAAGAAGGAGCAGGGCATCGACCTGACCAAGGACAAGCTCGCCCTCCAGCGCCTCAAGGAGGCCGCCGAGAAGGCGAAGATCGAGCTGTCCTCGGCCACGCAGACCGAGATCAACCTGCCCTACATCACGGCCGACCAGACCGGCCCGAAGCACCTCGCGCTGAAGCTCAGCCGGGCGAAGTTCGAGTCGCTGGTGGACGACCTGGTGCAGCGCACGATCGAGCCCTGCCGCAAGGCGCTCAAGGATGCCGGCGTCTCGGCCTCCGAGATCGACGAGGTGGTGCTGGTCGGCGGCATGATCCGCATGCCCAAGATCCAGGAGGTGGTGAAGTCCTTCTTCGGCAAGGAGCCGCATAAGGGCGTCAACCCCGACGAGGTCGTGGCGATCGGCGCCGCCGTGCAGGCCGGCGTGCTCCAGGGCGACGTCAAGGACGTGCTGCTCCTGGACGTGACCCCGCTCTCGCTCGGCATCGAGACGCTGGGCGGCGTGTTCACCCGGCTCATCGACCGCAACACCACGATCCCGACCAAGAAGTCCCAGACCTTCTCGACGGCCGAAGACAACCAGAACGCCGTCACGATCCGGGTCTTCCAGGGCGAGCGCGAGATGGCGGCCGACAACAAGCTGCTCGGCCAGTTCGACCTCGTCGGCATCCCGCCGGCGCCCCGCGGCATGCCGCAGATCGAGGTGACCTTCGACATCGACGCCAACGGCATCGTCAACGTGACGGCCAAGGACAAGGCGACGAACAAGGAGCACCAGATCCGCATCCAGGCCTCGGGCGGCCTCTCGGATGCCGATATCGACCGGATGGTGAAGGACGCCGAGGCCAATGCCGAGGCGGACAAGAAGCGCCGCGAGCTGGTCGAGGTGAAGAACCAGGGCGAGAGCCTGATCCACGCCACCGAGAAGTCGGTGACTGAGTTCGGTGACAAGGTCCCGGCCGCCGACAAGGGCGCGATCGAGACCGCGATGACCGCGCTCAAGACCGCTCTCGAGGGTGACGACGTCGAGACCATCAAGGCCCGGACCACGGACCTGATGCAGGCCTCGATGAAGCTCGGCGAGGCGATGTATAGCGCCAACCAGGGTGCCGGCGCCGAGGCCGGTGCCGAGGCCGGCGCCTCCGAGAAGAAGGACGACGTCATCGACGCCGACTTCCAGGAGGTCGACGAGAAAGACCAGAAGAAGCGCGCCTGAGGCGCAGTTTCGACAGA
The DNA here is from genome assembly GCF_900113845.1 of Methylobacterium brachiatum. NCBI lineage: Bacteria > Pseudomonadati > Pseudomonadota > Alphaproteobacteria > Hyphomicrobiales > Methylobacteriaceae > Methylobacterium > Methylobacterium brachiatum. Next base: position 67,553 of record NZ_FOQW01000016.1, read on the forward strand.
ACCGAGCGGGGCCGGAGCGATCCGGCCCCGCCTCTGCTTGAGACGCGCTGTTGCGCGGGTGCCGCAGGAACCGGATATCGTCCGCCGTCAGCGTCGGGCCGGCCGGCTCATGCTAGATCGGCGGGATCGTCATGATCGCGACGATGCCTCGACCCGCTCACCCTGCTCAAGACCTGCCCCGAGGGACCCGCCGCGGCGGACCTGACGGGCCCAGGGATCGCAGCGCCTTCTGATTGTCCGGAGACTGGGTGGGATGTCGAAGCGGGACTATTACGAGATCCTGGGGGTCGCCAAGACCGCCACGGAAAGCGAGCTGAAGGTCGCTTTCCGCAAGCTCGCAATGACCTATCATCCCGACCGCAATCCCGGCGACAAGGAAGCCGAGATCAAGTTCAAGGAATTGAACGAGGCCTATCAGTGCCTCTCGGACGGCCAGAAGCGCGCGGCCTACGACAAGTTCGGCCATGCCGCCTTCAGCCAGGGCGGGGGCGGCCCCGGATTCGGCAACGAGTTCGGCGACTTCATGTCGGACATCTTCGACAATTTCTTCGGCGACGGCCGCGGCGGCGCCCAGCGCGGGCGCGGCGGTGGCGCCCCGGGTCGCGAGCGCGGCTCCGACCTGCGCTACAACCTCGAGATCACCCTCGAAGAGGCTTTCATCGGCAAGGCCGAGACCATCCGAATTCCGACCTCGGTGACCTGCGAGGCCTGCGACGGCTCGGGCGCCAAGCCCGGCTCGAAGCCGCGGACCTGCCCGACTTGCGCGGGCTACGGCCGGGTCCGGGCCGCGCAGGGCTTCTTCGCCATCGAGCGCACCTGCCCGAATTGCCACGGCCGCGGCGAGATCGTCGACGATCCCTGCACCACCTGCCAGGGCGCCGGCCGGGTCAACCGCGAGCGCACGCTCTCGATCAACGTGCCGGCGGGCGTCGATGACGGCCTGCGCATCCGGCTCGCCGGCGAGGGCGAGAGCGGCCTGCGCGGCGGCCCGCCCGGGGACCTCTACGTCTTCCTCTCGATCAAGCAGCACGAGTTCTTCCAGCGCGACGGCGCCGACCTGTTCTGCCGGGTGCCGATCTCGATGGTCACGGCCGCGCTCTCGGGCGAGATCACCGTTCCGGTGATCGACGGCTCGCAGACCCAGGTGCGGATCCCGGCCGGGACGCAGACCGCCAAGCAATTCCGGATCAAGGGCAAGGGCATGCCGGTGCTCCGCTCGCGGGAGGTCGGCGACCTCTACATCCAGGTCTTTGTCGAGACTCCGCAGAACCTGACCAAGCGCCAGCGCGAGCTGCTCCAGGAGTTCGACCAGTCGGCCTCCCCGGAGAACCACCCGGAATCGGCGGGCTTCTTCGCCAAGGTCCGGGACTTCTTTGGCAGCGCCGTCCGGCCATGAGGCTTTGATTGAGCGCGCTCGCCGACGCCGAACCGGCCTCCCCTTCGGCTGCGCGCGCTCCAAGGCCGGATCCGAACCCGTGCACGCCCGTTATGCATCGGGCGAGCGTGGCATGCTTACCCTAGGCGCCGGGCCAGCTTGACTGTAAGACGGCGCGTTGCCTTAGCCTTCCATTCCCATCGGCTTCGAGGAATTCAGGACTTGCCGCCGCTCCGCCGTCCCAGCGCGAAGGCCCCTGCCGCCAGGGGTGACAGTCTTGGGCCGCGGCGCGACCCTCTCGAGGACGAGGCCCGCTTCCTGCGGTCCTGGTTCGAGCGGCCGCTGGTCACCGGCGCGGTGACGCCCTCGGGCAAGATGCTCGCCCGGACCATGGCGTCCTATGTCGATCCGCGCCGCGAGGGCCCGGTGGTCGAGCTCGGCCCCGGCACCGGCCCGGTCACGGAGGCGCTGATTCGCCGGGGCATCGCGGCCTCACGGCTGATCCTGGTGGAGTTCAACCCCGATTTCTGCCGCCTGCTGACCCGCCGCTTCCCCGGGGTCACGGTGATCCGGGGCGACGCCTACGACATGCGCGCGACCCTGAAGACGGTGCTGGCCCAGCCCGCCGCCGCGACGATCTCGAGCCTGCCGCTGTTCACCAAGCCGCTCGAGCAGCGCCTCGACCTGCTCAACGCCGCTCACGACCTGATGCAGCCGGGTGCGCCCTTCGTGCAGTTCACCTACGCGGTGGTGCCGCCGATCCCGGCCCGGTGCGAGGCCGGCAGCTACACCGCCGACCGGTCGAACCGCGTCTGGCTGAACCTGCCGCCCGCGCGGGTGTGGGTGTACCGGCGGCCCTAGGGCACCACCGCTCGGCGATACCGGATCGCCCTCACCGTCATTGCGAGCGCAGCGAAGCAATCCGGCAGCGCGCGATTCCCTAACGTGGCGGATCCCCGGGTCGCTTCGCTGCGCGCGTGATGACGGCGTGGCTGGCGGGATCCCAACCACGCCCATTCCGCTCCTCGCCGAACCTGAACAACGCCTGAGGGCCGAACTCACGTCAGCGTCAACTTAAAGGCGTCACACCGGGGGCACAGCCGGTCGCGGCAGCGCGGCCGGAGAGGCACAGGAGGACGCCGATGTTCACCAAGACCGCACGCCTACGCCTGGCCGCCGCCGCCCTGGCGCTCGGAGGGGTCACCCTCGGGGCGCCCGCGATGGCCGCGCCGCTCGGCCTCGACCCCGGCCTGCATCAGGGCGCCGGCGACATCGTGGATGTCCAGTACGGCTACGGATACGGCCATCGCCACGGCTTCGGCCCGCGTCACGGCTTTGGACCGGGCTTCCGCGGCCACCACCATCACGGCTGGGGCCGCGGACGCGGCCATCATTACGGCTGGGGCCACCATCGCGGTTTCGGCCATCACCGTCACGGCGGCTGGGGTCACCGTCACGGCTACGGCCGCTGGTAAGGCGGACGGGGCCGGGTCCTACCCGGCTCCCACCCGCTCGATGATCGGCGGCCGGCCGGATGGCGCTTCGCCCATCCGGTAGGCCGCCCGCAGACCCGCCTCCGCCCGGTCGGCGGCGGCCGCGTCGGCCGCATGGACGATCCCGAGCAGGCCGGACGCATCCCCGGGACCCGCGAGATCGGTGAACCCGACCCGCGGGTCGATCGCGTCCTCGGGCCGGGTCCGGCCGCCGCCGAGCCCGATCACCGCCAGCCCGATCGCCCGCGTGTCGATGCCTGCCACCGTGCCGTCCTGCCGGACCGGCCGCTGCACCGGCGCCGCGGGCAGGTAGTGCGCCGGAGCCTTCAGCAGATCGCCCGGGCCGCCGAGCGCCGCGATCATGTTCGAGAAGATCTCGGCTGCCCGGCCGGAGGTGAGAGCCGTCTCCAGGCGCTCGGACGCCGCGTCACGGTCCGGCGCGAGCCCGCCGGCGACCAGCATCTCCGCCCCGAGGGCCAGAGTGACCGCGTGGAAGCGCGGCTCCCGGCGGGCGCCGGTCAGGTAATCGAGCGCGTAGGCCACTTCGAGCGCGTTTCCGGCGGCGCTGGCGAGCGGCGCGTCCATGTCGGTGATCAGCGCGGCGGTGCGCAGGCCGGCCCCCTCGGCCACCGTGACGATGCTCTCGGCCAGCGCCCTGGCCTCGTCGAGCCCGGTCATGAAGGCGCCGGAGCCCTGCTTGACGTCCATCACCAGGCCCTGGAGCCCGGCGGCCAGCTTCTTCGACAGGATCGACGCGGTGATCAGGTCGAGGGATTCGACCGTGCCGGTAACATCGCGGATCGCGTAGAGGCGCCGGTCGGCCGGGGCCAGCTCGGCGGTCTGGCCGATGATCGCACAGCCGACCTCACCAACGACCCGGCGGAACGTGTCGAGCCCCGGGGTGGCGTCGTAGCCCGGGATGCTGGCGAGCTTGTCGAGCGTCCCGCCGGTATGGCCGAGGCCGCGGCCGGAGATCATCGGCACGAAGCCGCCGCAGGCCGCCACCATCGGGGCGAGCGGCAGGCTCACCGTGTCGCCGATGCCGCCGGTGGAATGCTTGTCGAGAACCGGGCCCGGCAGGTCCCAGGCGAGCACCCGGCCGGATTCGGCCATCGCCCGGGTCAGCGCCACGCGCTCGGGCAGCGCGAGGCCGCGGAAGAACACCGCCATGGCGAAGGCCGCCGCCTGCCCCTCCCCGACCGCGCCGTCGGTGAGGCCGCGGACGAAGGCCGCGATCTCCTCCGGATCGAGCGTCAGGCCGTCCCGCTTGGCCCGGATGGTTTCCTGCGGCAGGCGCATGCCCTCAAGACTCCCGTGCTTGCATCAGGGCGCCGAACAGGCTGCTCGCCCCGAGCCGGAATGTTTTCGCGCTCACCCAGTCGGCCCCCATGATCCGGTCGGCCAGCGCGAGATAGGCGCCGGCATCGGCGACGCTGCGCAGGCCGCCCGACACCTTGAGCCCGGCGGGGCGGCCGCTCGCCCGGATCTCGGCCAGCATCACCGCGGCGGCCTCCGGGGTCGCCGAGACCGGGCTCTTGCCCGTGGAGGTCTTCAGGAAGTCGGCCCCCGCCGCCAGCGCCAGGCGGCTCGCACGCCGGATCGCGTCGGGATCGGCGATCTCGCCGGTCTCCAAGATGACCTTGAGGGACGCGGCTCCGCAGGTGTCGCGCACCGCCTCGATCATGTCGCGGGCGGTGTCCGCATCGCCGCGCAGGAAGGCGCGATAGGGCAGGACGAGGTCGATCTCGTCGGCGCCGTCGCGCAGGGCCTCGGCGGTGTCGTCGGTCGCCCGGGCGCAATCCTCGCCTCCGGCGGGAAAGTTGATCACCGTGGCGACCCGGATGCCGCTGCCCTTGAGCGCCCGGGCGCCCTGCGCCACGAAATGCGGCCAGACGCAGATCGCCGCGACGCCGCCGCTGCGCGCATCCCGGCACAGGGCCTCGATCTTCGGCTCGGTGCAGGTCTCGGTCAGGTCGGTGAGATCGAGGAGCGGCAGCGCCCGGCGGGCGACCGCACCGGCATCGGGTTCATCCATGTTCGGTCTCCTCGGCGGGCAGGCCGGCCACGAAGGCCCGGAGCAGGCGGCCGAGATCCGCCGCGGCGCGGGCCGCCACTGCCTTGGTCTCGGCGTGATGGGGGGCGCCCCCGGCGATCCCGGCGGCGAGGTTGGTCACCACCGACACGGCCGAAACCGGCAGGCCGAGGAAGCGGGCCAGGATCACCTCGGGCACCGTCGACATGCCGACCAGATCGGCCCCGAGGATGCCGGCCATCCGGACCTCGGCCGGGGTCTCGAAGCTCGGGCCGGAGAACCAGGCGTAGACGCCCTCCGTGAGCGGAAGCCCGCAGGCCCCCGCCGCCGCCCGGAGCTGGGCGCGCAGCGCCGGATCGTAGGCCTCGGTCATCGGCACGAAGCGGGCGTCGCTCGCCTCGCCGATCAGCGGGTTCATCCCCGACAGGTTGATGTGGTCCGCGAGCAGGATCAGGCTGCCGGGGCCGAGCTCCGGCCGCAACGACCCGGAGGCGTTGGTCAGGAGCAGGCGCTTTGCGCCGAGGCCGGCCGCGCAGGCGAGCGGCACCCGCATCGCCGCCGCGTCGCCCCGCTCGTAGGCGTGCGCCCGGCCCTCGAACACCAGCACCGGCCGCCCATCGAGGCGTCCGCGATGCAGCCGGCCGCCATGGCCGCTGACGCCGGCGCCGGGGAAACCGGGGATCCGGCCGTAATCCAGGGCGGTTGAATCCTCGAGTGCGGCCGCGATGCCGCCGAGCCCGGTGCCGGTGACGAGGGCGCAGGCGTAGCCGCCGCCGAAACCGGCGGCTCGCAGCGCGTCGAGGGCGGCGGCCTCAGTCACCCAGCGTCTCCGGCCCGAACGATTCGGGCAGCAACGCCGCCAGCGTGAAGGTCTTGGCGACGCGGTCCGGCCCGGCGGCGTGGATCGGCGTGTCCGGCCCGGCGAATTCACGGATGCGCTGGCGGCAGGCGCCGCAGGGCGTCACCAGGCCCGCGCCGTCGCCGCAGACCAGGATCTCGGCGATGCGCCGGCCGCCGCCCGCGATCATCGCGGCGATCGCCCCGGCCTCGGCACAGGTGCCGACCGGGTAGGCCGCGTTCTCGACATTGCATCCGGCATGGATCGCGCCGTGCTCGTCGCGCAAAGCCGCCCCCACCCGGAACCGGGAATAGGGCGCATGGGCCCGTTCGCGCACCGCCCGCGCGGCCTCGAACAGGGCCGTCAGCCCGTCATTCCGTTGTGCTGAATCGGCCGCCTGCATGGCCGATCTTTGGCACCCGGCGGGGCGCCCTGTCGAGTGGCGGGTGCGCGGGCAGATCTTCCGGTAGGACGCGCCGGCTCACAGGCGTCGATACCCCAGTCCCGTCATCCCGGGCTCGCCTACGGCGCCCCGGAATGACACGGCCGATGCTCAAGCGTCCCCGCGCGAATCGCTCAGCGCGCCGCCGCGTCAGCCCCGAGCAGGCCGGCGGCCTGACGCAGCACGGCATCGTCCTGCGGGCCGCTCAGCGCGTAGGCGGTGTCGCCGGCGTTCCAGGATAGGAGGGCGCCGTCATCCGAGCCCGTGAGGGCGGCCGGACCGCCGCGCAGGCCCCGGGTCGCGAATAGCGAGGCCTCACCGAAGGTGCCGGCCTCGAAGGCGATCTCGATGCCGGTGCCGTGGCGGCCGGGGAAGATCTGGATGTCGCGCACCTGCCAGCCGGCCGGGAGCGGCGGCAGGTCGATGCCGGTGACCGATTGGAGGCGGGCCCGGTCGTAGGCCGGGTGGTCGCCCTGGTTGGCGATGCTCTTGCGCAGCTGCGCCACGGCGCGGGCCTGGCGGGCATCGGCGATCAGCGCCGGATCAGGGGTCGCCGCGAGGGTGTCGGGCACGCCGAAGCGACCGATCTCGTCATGGGCGAGCCAGCCCGCGCCGACCAGCACCGCGATGGCGGCGGCACGCTTGAGCCGCGAGGCGACCCGGTGCCAGCGCAGGTTGCGGTCGAAGCGGCGCGCCAGGACGACGTTGCGGTCGGGTCCCGGCCCGGGCAGGCGCCCGAAGGCGGCCCGGAGCGCGTCGCGATCGTGCAGGTCGGCCATCACCTGGGCGGCGGCCCCGGGATGGGCGGCCAGATGCGCCTCGACATCGAGACGGCGCATCGGGTCGATCTGCCCGTCGACGAAAGCGATGAGATCGTCGTCTGTGATCGGATCCATCATCGGTGAAGTCCTCGGTTCCAGCGTGCCGCCGGGGCGGATCCGCCGGTCGTCATCATCATAGGTGCCGGCTCTGCGATGCCGGCCTCGTGCGGGCCCGATGCCTCAGGCATCACCCGCGGCGCGTTTCAGGGGCGGCCGGTCCCGCGACTCGTCGGAGGTGACGAGGCGCAGGCCGGTGAAGGTGCCGCGCCGCGCATCGGGCCGGCTCGCCTCGGTCTCGGCCTCGGCCTTGGCCCGGCTGCCCTCCTCGAAGGCCCGGAGCGCCGCCCGGCCGCGGCCGAGGCGGGACATCAGCGTGCCGATCGGGATGCCGAGCACCGCGGCGGCGTCGGCATAGGCCATGCCTTCGAGCGTCACGAGGTGGAGCGCGGCGCGCTGCTCCTCCGGCAGGGTCAGGAAGGCCTGCCGGATCTGGGCGAGGCGCACCCGGCCCTCCTGGGCGGGGGGCGCCATGTCTTCGCTCATCCGCACCAGCGCGTCGGCGTGCCGCGCCTCGACCTGGCGGCGGCGCTGCTCGTCGATGAAGGCGTTGTGCAGCACCGTCATCATCCAGGTGCGCAGGTTGGTGTTCGGGCGCAGGGATCCCTGCATCTCCAGGGCGCGCACCAGGGTATCGTGCACCAGGTCGTCCGCCCGCAGCGCGTCGCGGGTGAGCGAGCGGGCATAGCGCCTCAGGGGCACCAGCAGATCGACGATGTCCGGATGCTTGTGCTTGTCTGATGCCATAGGGTGTGAACGCGGCAGGCCGGGCGTTTAATCCCGGGCCTCCGCTTTGCGGCCGCGGGACCCGGTCAGGCCTGATCGAGGGTGGCGGCGATGCCCGAGACCATCCGGGGATCGGTGGGCTCGACCTGCGTGGCGAAGGCGGCGGCCAGCGAGCCGTCCCGGGCGATCAAGTACTTGTGGAAGTTCCAGCGCGGCGTCTCGCCCGGCCGCTCCGACGCCGCCCATTGGTAGAACGGATGGGCGCCCGGCATCTTCACCCGGGTCTTGGCGGTCAGCGGGAAGGTCACGCCGTGGTTCTTCCGCGCGGCCTCCGCGATGGCCGGCCCGTCGAGCGGTTCCTGGTTGCCGAAATCCGGCGACGGCACGCCGATCACCGTGAGGCCCCGGTCGCCGAAGCGGGTCCACAGGGTCTGCAGCCCGGCGAGCTGCCCGGCATAGCCGCAGGCGGTGGCGGTGTTGACCACGAGGATCGGCCGGCCGGCATAGGCCGAGAGCGGCATCGCGCCGCCCTCCGGATGCTCGAAGGCGAAGTCGGTCGCCCGCCCGGAGGCGGCCCGGGCCGCGCCGGCAATCCCGGCACCGAGCCCGGCACCGAGCAGGATCAGGGCCTCGCGGCGCAACAACGTCATGGCGGCCTCGCAGGGTCACGGGCGCTGGCACGCCCGAGCAGGATCTAGGGCGCGCCGCGGAAGATCCCAACACCGGGACGCCGAAGCGCCCGCGGCCCTTCGGCGGGGTTCGAAGCCCCGCGCTTCGCCTAGGCGGCCCGCACCGTGTCGAGGAAGCGGTGGACCTCCACGTCAAGCCGCTCGGCCTGGACCGAGAGTTCGGAGGCCGAGCCGAGCACCTGGGTTGCTGCGGCTCCGGCCCCCTCGGCGGCGCTGGCGACCCCGGCGATGTTGGCCGTGACCTCGCTGGCCCCGAACGCCGCCTGCCCGACGTTCCGGACGATCTCCTGGGTGGCCGAGCCCTGCTCCTCGATCGCCGCGGCGATCCCGGTGGACAGCCCGCTCATCTCGGTGATGCGGCCGACGATGACGCCGATCGCCTCCACGGTCTCACCGGTCCAGGACTGGATCTCGCCGATCTGCCGGGCGATCTCGTCGGTGGCCTTGGCGGTCTGTCCGGCCAGTTCCTTGACCTCGGTGGCGACCACCGCGAAGCCGCGACCGGCCTCGCCGGCCCGCGCCGCCTCGATGGTCGCGTTGAGCGCCAGGAGGTTGGTCTGCGAGGCGATGCCGCTGATCAGGTCGACCACGGCGCCGATCTTGGCGGCGCGGTCGCGCAGGCTGCGCACCAGCTCCGCGGATTTCCCGGCCTCGGTCACGGCGGCGTCGGCGAGGTCGGCCGAGGCCTGGACCTGGCGGCCGATCTCGTTGACCGAGACGCCGAGTTCCTCGGCCGCCGCCGCCACGGTGTTGACGTTCGAGGCCGCCTCCTCGGCCGCCGACGCGACCGTGGTCGACTGGGCGGCGGTCTCCGTGGCCGCGGCGCTCATGGTCTCGGCGGTGGATTTCAGATTCGTCGCGGCCGTGGTGACGGCGCGGACGATGCCGCCGACCGCGCTCTCGAAGGAGGCGGCCATGTCGCGCATCGCGGCCTTGCGCTGCGCCTCGACCCTGGCCTGGGTCTGGGCGGCCTCCTCCTCCAGGGCCTTGGCGCGGGCGAGCCCGTCCCGGAAGACCTGCACGGCCCTCGCCATGGCGCCGATCTCGTCGCGGCGCCCGACCGCCGGGATCTCGGTGGAGAGGTCGTTGGCGGCGAGCCGGGTCATGGCCTGGGTCATCTGGTGGATCGGCTTGCCGATGCCCTTATGCAGGGCCAGCGACCCGACCAGGGCGGTGAGGACGATCAGGCCGAGGCCGATCAGGTTGGCCGCCCGCGACGACGCGATGGCGGTCGCCGAGGCGGCGCTGCGCACCTTCAGCAGGTCCTGCTCGACCTGCGCGATCTCGGCCGCCTTCGCGCGCACGGCGTCCATCACCGCCTTGCCGACCCCCGAGCCTTCGAGGCGCCGCGCTTCCTCCCGGGTCGCCGGATCCTTCATCAGGGCAAGCTCGCGGTCCGCCACCTCGGCGCTCCAGCGCTCGACCAGCGCCTTCAGCTCCATGAGGCGCGCGGGCTGGGTGGGGTTGTTGGCCGTGAGCTTGCGCGCCGCCTCCCAGGACGCCGCGAAAGCTTTCCGCCCGGCCTCCTCGGGCTCGAGGAAGCGCGGATCGGCGGAGATCAGGTAGCCGCGCAGGGCGGTCTCCCGGTCGATCATCGCCACGACCGTCCGCTCGACCTCCGCCAGCACCTCGTGGGTATGGACGGTCCAGGCCTCGGCGTCCTCGATCAACCCGATGTTGCGCAACGAGATCGCCGAGACGCCGGCCGTGATCGCCAGCATCAGGGCCATGATCAGCGCGATCTTCACGCCGGTCTTGAGGTCGATCAGACGAAATCCCACGGCCCGTCCTCCCAGGAGCAAGAATCACCGCGCCCTGTCGGTCTTCGGTGAAGGGACCGAGCTAGCGCAGCTCCATGAAAGATATCTTACGACTGGGATTTTCTGCTTTATGGTCGCACATCAGACGGGCAATTAAGCGCCATATGACGCAAATATACAGCACTTATTGAACACCGGCCCTCAAATCTACCGCACAGACACCTGACAAAAATCGATCCAAGCGTCGGAGATACGGATCTTTACTGATACGCATCCCGCAGATTGAGTGTACAGGCCTGGCCGATCGTCCCGTAGGTCTCGGCGAGCCAGGCCTGCGCGGCCGCGCGGCCCTTGTCCCGCAGGCGCTTGAACACGGTCCAGCGCGCGTCGAGCTTGGAGGCGGCGTTGTAATCCTCCAGCGCGTCGGTCCCGTCGATGCGGTGCACCAGGACCCGGCGGTAGCCCCCCTGACCGAGGGTGCCGTCCTCGATCAGGCCGTCGATGAAGTCGATCGCCCGCAATTCCCGCATCAGGTTGGCGTTGAAGGTGATCTCGTTGAGCCGGTCTCGGATCTCGCTCTCCGTGCGCGGGGTCTCGCGCCGCTCGACCGGGTTGATCTGGACCAGCACGATGTCGCGGGTCTGGGCGGCCCGGTGCAGCGGGTAGAGCGGCGGGTTGCCGAGATAGCCGCCGTCCCAATAGGGCACCCCGTCGATTTCCACGGCCTGGAACACCGTCGGCAGGCAGGCCGAGGCCATCAGGTGATCGACGGTCAGGCGCTCGCGCTCGAACACCGCGAGCTTGCCGGTCCAGACATTGGTCGCCGAGACGAACAGGCCCGCGGTCTCGGCCTCGCGCAGGCGCTCGAAATCGATCTGCTCGGCCAGCGCCTTGCGCAGCGGGTTGATGTTGAGCGGGTTCGACACGTAGGGGCTCGGCGAGAGCATCTTGGCCCAGAATTCGGCCACCGGGTTGCCCTTCCACAGGTTGAACAACCCGCTGACGAAGTTGCGCTGCGTCGGCCCGAGATCGCCGTCGAGGCTGACCTCGCGCCAGAACCGCTCCAGCCCCTCCCGAGCGCCGTCCGGCCCGCCCTTCAGCCAGCCGTCGACCATCACGACGCCGTTCATCGCTCCGGCGCTTGCCCCGGTCACCGCCTCGAAGGCCAGGCGCCCGTCCTCGATCAGCGCGTCGAGCACGCCCCAGGTGAAGGCCCCGTGCGCGCCGCCGCCCTGCAGGGCCAAAGCCACCGGCTTCTCGGCCCGGGGGCCGGCGAGGAGCTGGTGGGCCGGCTGCACCGCCAAGGGCTCGATCCCGTCCGAGACCGGAATTTCGGGGACGGCGGTCGCCGGGTTGTGCGGCTCACCGCCGTGGGGGTGCTCGCTCATGTCGGCCTCCAGGAACAGGATCCCGTAAATGGGATGCTGCACTGCAACATCAACCGCGCCGGGGCCGTCCGCCGGTCCGAGAGCCGGCCGGACCGCGCGATTCGGCAACAGGGCGGACGAAAACCGATGTCGCGCCCTCGGCAAACTCGACATCCGCGGCCAGATACGACATGACAGCCGCGATGCTGTCATGCGTGGCGTCGGCTTGACGCTGCGCGGCGTCGTCCGCAGCTAAGTGCGGTCGGCCCGCAGCCCCGAAGCTCCGGCGAGGCGCGCGCCGCGAAACGCCCGGCCGGCCTCGAAAGGCTCCGGCGCTTCCGCAAAGCGCGCCCGCGAAGGTCCACGATGGAAGTCATGGAAGCCATCCGCTCCGAGAATCCCGCCCCCGAGTCCCTGCTGGCCAGCGGTGGTCCGGAGATCGCCGGCCCCGCGCCACGCCACCGCACCGTGGGCGTCACGGTCGGCGAGGGCGAAGGCGCGGTCACGGTCGGCGGCGGCGCCCCGATCGTCGTGCAGTCGATGACCAACACCGACACCGCCGACATCGACGCGACAGTGGCGCAGGTCGCCCAGCTCGCCCGGGTCGGCTCGGAGCTGGTCCGCATCACGGTCGACCGGGACGAGGCCGCCGCCGCGGTGCCGAAGATTCGCGAGCGCCTCGACCGGATCGGCGTGCACGTGCCGCTGGTCGGCGACTTCCACTATATCGGCCACAAGCTGCTCGCCGACCATCCGGCCTGCGCCGAGGCCCTGGCGAAGTACCGGATCAATCCCGGCAATGTCGGGTTCAAGGAGAAGAAGGACACCCAGTTCTCCTCGATCATCGAGCAGGCGATCAAGTACGGCAAGACCGTGCGGATCGGCGCCAACTGGGGCTCGCTCGACGGCGAGCTGCTCACCCACCTGATGGACGAGAACGCCAAGCTGCCGCGGCCGATCGATGCCCGCGCGGTGATGCGCGAGGCGATGGTGCGCTCGGCGATCGGCTCGGCCGACCGGGCGGTGGCGCTGGGCCTGCCGCAGAACAAGATCATCCTGTCGGCCAAGGTCTCGGCGGTGCAGGACCTGATCGCGGTCTACCGCGAGGTCGCCCGCCGCTCGGATTACGCGATCCATCTCGGCCTGACCGAGGCCGGCATGGGCTCGAAGGGCCTGGTGGCCGCCTCGGCAGCGATCGGCGTGCTGCTGCAGGAAGGGATCGGCGACACGATCCGCTACTCGCTGACCCCCGAGCCGGGCGGCGACCGGAGCGTCGAGGTCAAGGCGAGCCAGGAGCTCCTGCAGACCATGGGCTTCCGCACCTTCGTGCCGATGGTCGCGGCCTGCCCCGGTTGCGGGCGCACCACCTCGACCACCTTCCAGGAGCTGGCCCGGGACATCCAGAACTGGATCGTCACCTCCATGCCGGAATGGAAGAAGACCTATCCGGGCGTCGAGGGCCTGAACGTCGCCGTGATGGGCTGCATCGTCAACGGCCCGGGCGAATCGAAGCACGCCGATATCGGCATCTCCCTGCCGGGCACCGGCGAGACCCCGACCGCCCCGGTGTTCATCGACGGCAAGAAGGCCATGACGCTGCGCGGCGCGACGCTCGCCAAGGATTTCGAGAACGTCGTGATCGACTACATCGAGCGCCGATTCGGCCAGCAGGGCGGCGGCACGCGCACCGCGGCCGAGTAGCGCGACGCAGGTCGCGCCGGGCGGCTGGGCGATCACACCAAAGAACGGCAGCGAAATAAATCACCCCGTCATCCCGGGGCGCCGCAGGCGAGCCCGGGATCCAGATCCGCTGACGGCGCAAGACCTTGCTACACCTATGGATCTGGATCCCGGGCTCCGCTTCGCGGCCCCGGGATGACAAGGTGAGCGATTGAAGGGTGGGAGTTTCCTGAGACCAAGAAAGAAGGATACTTCCTTCCGCTTCTGCCGAACGCCCGCTAAATCCGAGATTGCGACTGAGCCGGTCGCCTCCGCGTCCACCCAAACCCCGATCTTCGCGGCGCACCCGGTTCCCGGCCGCCCGAGGCCGTGATAGCAAGGCCGCACGATCCCGTGAGTGGTCGGCCTGGTGGCCGGCCCGCGTGGTTCGGCGGAGTTTTCGCGTCCTCCTGCCCGGCCCCACCAGGCCCCTGAGCCGACCCGCGAAACGCCGGCCACGCCCGAGCCTCCGACATCCCGCATGAGCCAGACCTTCGCACCCGGCGTAGCAGCCCAGCCCGTGCCCGCGGCCTCTGACGCCCCGCCCGATTCCGCCCCGGCGGTCGGCGAGACCGGCGGCACCGGCCCGGCGCAGGGGCCCGCGCCCGGCGGCGCCCTCGACGCCCCCGAGAAGGCCGAGACCCGCCACGGCCATGCCGGCTTCTGGACGCTGCTGGTCGGCTCGGTCGGCGTCGTCTACGGCGATATCGGCACCAGCCCGCTCTACGCCTTCCGCGAGGCGCTGGTCCCCGCCCGCACCGACGGCATCCTGCTGCCCGAGGAGGTGATCGGCACCGTCTCGCTGATCCTCTGGGCGCTGTTCCTGATCGTGACGGTCAAATACGTCCTGATCCTGCTGCGCATGGACAACAACGGCGAGGGCGGCATCCTCTCGCTGATGGCGCTGGCCCGGAAGGCGCTTGGCGGCTCGCGCATCGTGTTCATGCTCGGCCTGCTCGGCGCCTCGCTGTTCTACGGCGACGCGGTGATCACCCCGGCGATCTCGGTGCTCTCGGCCGTGGAGGGGCTGAAGCTCGTCACCCCGGCGCTGGACGATTACGTGCTGCCGATCACGGTGACGATCATCGTCGCCCTGTTCCTGGTGCAGAACCGCGGCACCGCCAAGGTCGCGGCCTTCTTCGGGCCGATGACCATCGTGTGGTTCCTGGCCATGGCGCTCGCGGCCCTGCCGCATATCGGCCTGCACCCGGAGGTGTTCCGCGCCGCCAACCCCTGGTACGCGGTGCATTACCTGCTCGGCCACGGCACCGGGGCGCTGGTGGCCCTGGGCGCGGTGTTCCTGGCAGTGACCGGGGCCGAGGCCCTGTTCGCCGATCTCGGGCATTTCGGCCGCAAGCCGATCCAGGTCGCCTGGGTCTGCCTCGTGTTTCCGGCGCTCGCCCTGAACTATCTCGGCCAGGCCGCCCTGGTGCTGGAGAAACCCGACACCGCCGACCCGTTCTTCCAGCTCGTCCCGGCCTGGGGCCTGCTGCCGATGGTGGTGCTGGCGACTTTGGCCACCGTGGTGGCGAGCCAGGCGGTGATCACCGGCGCCTTCTCCCTGTCCCGGCAGGCGATCCAGCTCGGCCTGCTGCCGCGCCTCGAGATCCGCCACACCTCCGAATCGCATGCCGGGCAGATCTACCTGCCGCAGATCAACGCGCTGCTGATGATCGGCGTCGTCCTGCTGGCGGTGCTGTTCAAGACCTCGTCGTCGCTGGCCTCGGCCTACGGGATCGCGGTGACCGGCACGATGCTGCTCACCGCCTCGATGACCTTCCTGGTGATCTGGCGGATGTGGGGCTGGTCGCCGGTGGCCGCCGCCCTGGTGATGCTGCCCTTCATCGTGGTCGAGTTCCTGTTCCTGCTCTCCAACCTGATCAAGGTGGTCGAGGGCGGCTACGTGCCCCTGATCCTGGCCGGCGGCCTCGTGATCCTGATGTGGACCTGGGTGCGCGGGGTCACGATCCTGTTCAACAAGACCCGCAAGACCGACGTGCCGCTGGTCGAGCTGGTCGGCATGCTGGAGAAGAGCCCGCCCCACCACGTGCGCGGCACCGCGGTGTTCCTGACGAGCGACCCCGAGATCGCCCCGGCCGCGCTCCTGCACAACCTCAAGCACAACAAGGTGCTGCACGAGAAGAACGTGATCCTCACCGTCGAGACGGTGGACACGCCGCGCTCGAACGAGGCCGACAAGGTCCGGATCGAGCCGGTGGGGCCGCATTTCTTCCGGGTGGTGATGAAGTTCGGCTACATGGAGACGCCGAACATCCCCAAGACCCTGGTGCTGCTGCGCCGCCAGGGCTTCAAGTTCGACATCATGGCGACGTCGTTCTTCCTGTCCCGCCGCTCAATCCGCCCGGCGACCCATTCGGGCATGCCGCTCTGGCAGGACCGCATCTTCATCACCCTGGCCAAGAACGCCAACGACGCAACGGACTTCTTCCAGATCCCCACCGGGCGTGTGGTCGAGGTGGGGACGCAGGTGACGGTGTAGCGCCGGCCCTGGTGTAGATCTGCGCGTGCGATTATCTACATCGCTCGTCGAGGGCGAACCGGCATGCCGATCAACGTCAACAATCCCGAAGCCGATGCGCTGACGCGCCAGTTCGCTGCCCTGGCGGGAGTCGGCATCACCGAAGCGATCGTCATCGCCATGCGGGAGGCGATCGCGCGCAGGCACCAGGGGGAGACGCCGCAAGCGACCGCCGCACGGTTGCGCGAGAAGCATGGAATCACCCTCGGCGAGGCCGCCCGGACGCCCCTTCCGCGGGATGTCTACGACGCGATGTGGGAAAGCCGCTGATGTTCGTGGATGCCTCCGCGCTCGTCGCCCTGCTCGCGGATGAGCCGGAAGCCGGCCGGATCTCTGCCGCGCTCGCCTCGGCCAACCGCTGCAGGACCTCGCCCGTCGCGATCCTGGAAACGGTGCTGGCCCTCGCGCGGCCCGACAAGTTCGACATGACGGTCAAAGCCGTCGGGCCGATCGTCCTCGAATTCCTCGAAGCCCGAGGCATCGAAATCTGCGATCTTCCCCCCGCCAACGCGACGACGGCCCTCGCCCTGTCGGCGGCGCATCGATACCGGGCAGGTCGTCACGGTCTCAATCTCGGCGACTGTCTCCACTACGCCGCGGCGCGGTTCTTCAACGTGCCGATCCTCGCCACGGCCGACGAGTTCCGCAGGACGGATCTGGAGACCGTCCCGTAACGCTCCGCCAATGGCGGTGCCGGGTTTCCAAAGGGCTCAGCCCTTTGGCGGGGTTCGGGGGCGGCGCCCCCGAGTGATGGGCAGGACTCTACACCCGCAAAAGCGCACCGACCTTTTGAAACCCTGATCGTCACGGCGGCGCGAACAGGTTCTCCGCCATGAAATCCACGAAGACGCGGATCTTCGGCGCGAGCTGGCGGCTCGACGGCCAGAGGATGCGGAAGGTGCCGCAGCGATGCACCGCACCGTCCAGCACGCTCATCAGCGTCCCGGCCTCGATCTGCGCACGGACCGCGAAATCCGGCAGGCAGGCGATGCCGTGGCTGCGCTCGGCCAGGCAGACCAGCGGCTCGATGGTGTTGGACGTCGCCGCGGTGCGCAGCTCGATCGGATCGCCCGGATCCGGCAGCCAATCCTCCAGCCGGCCCGTGGTCGGGAAGCGATGGCGCAGGCAGCAATGCCCGGCGAGGTCCCCGGGCGATTCCGGGATTCCGTGGGCGGCGAAATAGGCCGGGGCGCCGACCAGCTTGAGTTCATAGCTGCCGAGCACCCGGGTCATCAGCCGGGAATCCCGCGCCTCGCCGGTGCGGATCACCGCGTCGAACCCTTCGTCGATCACGTCGACCAGCCGGTCGGTGAAATCGAGATCGAGCTCGATCTCCGGCCATCCTCCCACCGCGTCCGCATGTGCGCCGCCGCACGCGGCATGTCCCTGGCGCGGGCCTCCGGCGGCGTGCCGCATCCACCTTGCGTTGCACAAGACTCCCGGGGTGGATTAGAATTCTTCCTATTCTGAACCCAGAGGCCCGTTCGTCGGGTTAGCCCGCACAGGCGGATGCGTGGACCGGACGACCGGTCGGCGCCTCTGGCTCGGCTCGGACCCGACTGAACGCCGTCCCGGCGTCGCCAGACAGGATATTTCGATGATCAAACTCACCGTGAACGGGGCTGCGCGCAGCTTCGACGGCGATCCCGACATGCCGCTGCTGTGGTACCTGCGCGACGAGCTGGGCCTCACCGGCACCAAGTTCGGCTGCGGCGTGTCGCTGTGCGGCGCCTGCACGATCCATCTCGGCGGCGCGGCGACCCGGGCCTGCATCACGCCGATCTCGGCGGCCGCGGACCAGGAGGTCGTGACCATCGAGGGCCTGTCGCCGGACGGCAACCACCCCGTGCAGGTGGCCTGGCGCGACCTCAACGTCGCCCAGTGCGGCTACTGCCAGTGCGGCCAGATCATGCAGGCCGCCGCGCTGCTCAAGGACACGCCGAAGCCGTCCGACCAGGACATCGACGACACGATGAGCGGCAACATCTGCCGCTGCGGCACCTATCCGCGGATCCGCGCGGCGATCCATCAGGCCGCCGGCCAGACGGCGCCCGCCGGCAAGGGAGAGCGCCTGTGATTCACGACGCCCAGATGATGGCCGAACTGGCCAACGCCAAGCCGACCGCCAAGCCGGTGCTCGCCAATGTCAGCCGCCGCGGCATCCTCGGCGGCGCCGGTGCCCTGGTGCTCGCCCTGTCCCTGCGCGACGCCCGGGCCGACGAGGGCCAGACCGCCGAGCAGAAGGCCCAGAAGTTCGGCGCCGACGGCATGCCGCATGGCTGGCGCGACGACCCGAAGATCTTCGTGTCGATCGCCCCGGACGGCACCGTCACGGTGACCAACCACCGCTCCGACATGGGCCAGGGCGTGCGCACCTCCGTGGCGCTCACCGTCGCCGACGAGCTGGAGGCCGACTGGCCGAAGGTGAAGGTGGTCCAGGCCTGGGGCGACGAGCAGCGCTTCGGCAACCAGGACACCGACGGCTCGCGCTCGCTGCGCCACTTCTTCCAGCATTTCCGCCATGCCGGCGCCGCCGCGCGGCTGATGCTGATCGAGGCCGCGGCCAAGCAATGGGGCGTGCCGGCCTCCGAGGTGACGGCGGCCAACCACACGCTCACGCATGCCAAGTCCAAGCGCAGCCTCGGCTACGGCGCCGTGGCGCAGGCGGCCTCCGAGCTGCCGGTTCCGACCAACGTCACGCTGAAGAACTCGAAGGATTTCCGGTACATCGGCACCGGCAAGATCGGGCTGATCGACAATCTCGACATCACCACGGGCCGGGCCGTCTACGGGCTCGACACCAAGCTCGACGGGATGCTGTACGCGGTGGTCGCCCGTCCGGCGGTCTATGGCGGCAAGGTCAAGTCCTTCGACGACACCGAGGCCAAGAAGGTCCCGGGCGTCGTCAAGATCTTCAAGATCGATGGCGGCGAGATCCCGAGCGAGTTCATGCCGCTCGGCGGCGTCGCGGTGGTCGCCAAGAACACCTGGGCGGCCCTGAAGGCGCGCGACGCGCTCAAGATCACCTGGGATGACGGCCCGAACGCCGGCTACGACACCGACGTGTTCCGCAAGGAGCTCGAGGCCGCCGCGCGCAAGCCCGGCAAGGTCGTGCGCAACCAGGGCGACGTCGACGGCGCGATGGCCAAGGCCAAGACCAAGGTCGAGGCCGAGTACTTCGTGCCCCACCTCGTCCAGGCCCCGATGGAGCCCCCGGCCGCCGTGGCCCGGGTCAAGGACGGGTTCTGCGAGGCCTGGGCCTGCACGCAGGGTCCGCAGGCGGCCAACGATCGCCTGATGAAGGCGCTCAAGCTGCCCGACGACAAGGTCAAGGTGAACGTCACGCTGCTCGGCGGCGGCTTCGGGCGCAAGTCCAAGCCGGATTACGTGGTCGAGGCCGCCCTGTGCTCGCAGGCGGTGGACGGCGCGCCGGTCAAGCTCGCCTGGACCCGCGAGGACGACATCCACCACGGCTACTACCACACGATCTCGGTGGAGCGCCTGGAGGCCGGCCTCGACGAGAAGGGCATGCCGGTGGCCTGGCTGCACCGCTCGGTGGCGCCGACGATCGGCTCGATCTTCGCGCCCGATCCGAAGCACGAGCTGCCGTTCGAGCTCGGGATGGGTCTGGTGAACACGCCGTTCAACCTGCCCAACGCCCGGATGGAGAACCCGGAGGCCGCCGCCCATGTCCGGATCGGCTGGTTCCGCTCGGTCTCGAACATCCCCCACGCCTTCGCGATCCAGTCCTTCGTGTCGGAGCTGGCGCATGCCGCCGGCCGCGACCCGAAGGAGTACCTGCTGGACCTGATCGGCCCGGCCCGGACAATCGACCCGACCTCCATCGGCGACGTCTGGAACCACGGCGAGGATCCGAAGCTCTACCCGATCGATACCGGCCGCCTGCGCGGCGTGATCGAAGCCGCCGCCAAGGGCGCCGGCTGGGGACGGCAGATGCCGAAGGGCCGCGGCCTCGGCATCGCCGGCCATTACAGCTTCGTCACCTATACGTCGGTGGCGGCTGAGGTGGAGGTCGACGACAAGGGCCAGGTGAAGGTCCACGCCATCGACATCGCGGTCGATTGCGGGCCGCAGGTGAACCCGGAGCGCATCCGCTCGCAGATGGAAGGCGCCGTGGTCATGGGGATGGGGCTCGCCCTCACCTCCGAGATCACGTTCAAGCAGGGCCGGGCCCAGCAGAACAACTTCGACGGCTACGAGATCATCCGGATCGACGCCGCCCCGAAGGTTGTCCGCGTGCACCTGGTGCCGACCGGCTCCTATGACGGCCCGCTCGGCGGCGTCGGCGAACCCGGCGTGCCGCCGGTGGCGCCGGCCATCGCCAACGCGGTCTTCGCCGCCACCGGTCGGCGCGTGCGGCAATTGCCGATCCGCGACCAGCTGAGCGCCTGAACCGCACTCCCTCGCGATGCGTTGGGGGACCGGGGACCTGATCCCCGGCCCCCCGACATGAGAGAGTTCGACACGATGATGCGTCCCGCCGCCTTCACGGTTTCCGTCACGGTGCCCCTGGCCCTGGTCCTGATGGCGGCCCCGGTCCTCGCCTCCCCGTGCTCGGACAAGATCGACGCCCTGTCCAAGCGGGTGACGTCGGAGGCGACCGCCTCGATCTCGGCCTCCACCAGCGGCCAGGGCAACGCCGCCAAGCGCGGCGGCGAGGGCATGACCGGCACCGAGGGCGAGCGCGCCAACGAATCCCCCCAGGCGCCGCCCGAGAAGTCGGCCCAGGCCGGCGAAGGCGCGGATGCCGCACAGCAGGCCAAGGTCGCCCTGGATGAGGCACGGACCGCCGATTCCAAGGGCGACGCGCAGGGCTGCGAGGCCGGCGTGGCCCGCGCCGAGAGCCAGCTGAAGAAGGCGCCCTGAGGCGCTGCCGGTTCGGCGTAGCACCGGTGCGATGATGCCGTGGCTGCCCGGGAGGCGGGCTGGCTGCGGTGCTTGCAGATCTACCTAGGGACGGCGCCATGCCCCCTCTGTCGTGCGGGCTAGCGGATTCACAGAACGCGGTCCGGACGGTTCTAGGCCGCAGGAGATGTCTCTCCGAGGCCGACACGCACCTTCCCTCCCTCCTCTGCGGGGGAGGGAGGCCCCCGAAGGGGGTCGGGAGAGGGGAGCGACGGTGCAGGACAGGGCTATGCCCGTCATGCCGGTCGCGCCCTGTCCTGAACCCGGGTTCCCCTCTCCCGACCCTCGCTCACGCGAGGCCCACCCTCCCCCGCAGAGGGGGGAGGGAGGCGCGCTTGGGGCTAGCCTCGGCCTGTATCCGCCAGCGATGTATGAACATCGCAGCCCATCCGGGAGACGAGACCCGTGCCTCGTTCGGAACCGGGTGGATCCCCGAGGTCCGCGGGGATCGGCGCCGCGTCCCGATCGGTGAAACGCGGTCGGGGATCGCTCCGGCGGCGGCATCGCTCATCTCGGAGGTCACGATCCCCGGCCCCGGCGGCTAGGCGGCCGGGACGATCCGGGGCGGCGCGAAGCCCGCCCCGCGCGGCGACCTCAGGCGGCCGCGGCGGCGAGCGCGTGGGGGTTGCCGTTCAGGCCGGCGCAGAGGTCGTCGATCTCGGCGAGATCCAGGGCGTCCCCGGCCCGGGACGCGATGGTGTCGATCAGGTGGTCCTGGCGGGGGTCGAACGGATGACCCTGCATCCGGTAGAACTGATAATAGCGCAGGGCCGCCAGGACGGTGTCGCGCTCGCGGTCGGTTACGGTGAAGTGCTGCATGGGTCTTTGTCTTCCCCTTGTGGCTTCAACGAACGCCTGGGCGGGCCGCGACGCCGAACCCAAGCTTGACCGTTGTAACCGGTGGGCAACTGTCCGACCAGTTCTTGACAGCTCGCGCGGATGTGATTCGCATCATTTAAGACTCTGGTCCTGTCGCGAGGGACGGGCTCCCGAATCGAAATCGTTTACCCTCTCAACGGTTTGCAGCGATCCGGCGGGTCACAGCCCGAGATCGGCGAGAAAGCGCGGCAGCGCCGTGCTGGCCGGCCCGTAGCGGGCATCGTCGAACGCGTCGGCGTTGTCCGAGGGCTCCAGGTTGATTTCGCAGGTGGGAATGTTGCGGGCCCGAGCCTCCCGCACGTAGCCCGCCGCCGGGTAGACCGCGCCCGAGGTCCCCACGGCCACGAACAGGTCGGCGGCGGCAAGCGCATCCTCGATCGCGTCGAGATGCATCGGCATCTCCCCGAACCAGACCACGTCCGGCCGCATCCGGCCGACGCCCCCGCAGGCCGGGCAAATCGAGGCCCGGTCGAGGTCGTCGCGCCAGGGCGTGACCGTCCCGCAGGCGGTGCAGCGGGCTTTGAGCAGCTCGCCATGCATGTGGACGACCGCGCGCGATCCCGCCCGCTCGTGCAGGTCGTCGACGTTCTGCGTGCACAGGAACAGCCGCCCGCCCCGCGCGGCCAGCCGCGCCTCGGCCTGGGCCAGGGCGACATGCGCCGCGTTGGGCTCGGCCGCGATCACGCCGCGGCGGCGATGGTCGTAGAAGTCGAGCACCGTGTCGGGATCGGCGGCATAGGCCTCCGGGGTGGCGAGCTTCATCGGGTCGAACCGCGCCCAGATGCCGCCGCGGTCGCGGAAGGTACCGAGCCCGCTCTCGGCCGACACGCCCGCCCCGGTCAGCACGAAGATGTTGTTCGGATCGCCCATGCTGTATCCTCCGTGTATGGCCGGATATGTCCGCTGGTTGGCTGTACGGTTTCTTTCGCGCGTTTCGTCAGAGCGCGATCCTGCCGCTCGCTTCACCAAGCGGGAGACACGAAATGTCCGATGTTGCGTTGCTGGTCATCGATGTCCAGGAGTCCTTCCGTCACCGGCCGTTCTGGAGCGAGGCGGATGTGCCGCGCTTCACCGAACGCTTGCAGGCGCTCATCGACGGCGCGGTCGCGCGCAAGATTCCGGTGCTGCAGGTGTTCCACGTCGCGGAGACGGGTCCGTTCTCGGTGGAGTCCGGCCACGTCCGCACCCTGGAGCCCATCGTGATCGCGCCGGACGCCATCTTCCACAAGCGCCGGCACAGCGCGCTGGTCGATACCGGGCTGGCGGGCTGGCTGACAGAGCACGGGATCCGCCGGCTGATCGTGTCGGGGATCCGCACCGAGCAATGCTGCGAGACCACCACCCGCCACGCCTCCGACAGCGGCTGGCAGGTGGATTACGTCACCGAGGCGACGCTGACCTTCGCGATGATCCACCCGGACGGCCGTCGGTTCGCGGCAGACGACATCAAGGCCCGCACCGAGCTGGTGCTGGTGGACCGCTTCGCCCGCATCGCCACGGTGGAACAGGCGCTCGCCGGCCGGGACCTGCCGGTCGCCGCATGAGCGCGGCGGCGCGGCGTATCCCGGTCCTGGTGGTCCTGCCGCCGCGCACCCTGCTGCTCGACCTCGCGGGGCCTATGGAGGTCCTGCGCATCGCCGGGGCGGCCCAGGAGCGGGTCGCGTTCTCGGTGCGCTACGTGGCGCCGGCCCCGCGCACCCGCTGCTCAATCGGGCTGGATCTCAGCGGGACCGAGCCGCTGCCGGATTCGATCCCGCCGGGCACCGTGGTGCTCGTGCCGGGCGCGGCGTCCCGGGTGCTCGGCGGCGCGGCCGATCCGGACGATGAGGCCGCCCAAGCGCTGATCGTCGACTGGCTGCGCGGCGCGGTCCGGCCGGGCCACACCCTGGTCACGGTCTGCGAGGGCACCCTGCTGGCAGCCCGGGCCGGGCTGTTCGACGGCTATGCCTGCACCACCCACCACGCCAGCTGCGCCCGGCTCGCTGCCCTGGCGCCCCGGGCCCGGGTGCTGGAGAACCGGCTGTTCGTGCAGGACCGGGACCGGTTCAGCAGCGCCGGCGTGACCGCGGGCGTCGACCTGATGCTCCACCTCGTCGCCGAATGGGCCGGCCCGGCCGCGGCTTTGGCGGCGGCCCGGACCCTGGTGGTCTATATGCGCCGCGGCGCCGACGACCCGCAGCTCTCGCCCTGGCTGGAGGGCCGCAGCCACCTGCATCCGGTGGTGCACCGCGCCCAGGACGCGATCGCGGCCGAACCCGCCCGCGCCTGGTCCCCCGAGATCCTCGGCCGCCTCGCCGGAGCGAGCCCGCGCAACCTCGCCCGGCTGTTCCGGGTCCATGCCGGGATGACGGTGACCGATGCAGTCAACCGCGCCCGGATCGCGCTGGCCCGGGACCTGATCGCCCAGACCGACCTCGCCCTCGAGCAGGTCGCCGACCGCGCGGGCTTCGGCTCCGCCCGTCACATGCGGCGGGTGTGGCGTGAGTTCCACGAAGCCGCCCCCTCGACTCTCCGAACCCGAGTCTCGGTTTCGAAAGGTCCGTGACCTTTCGCGGGTCCAGGGCAGAGCCCTGGTGTCGGGCTTGGCCCGATGCATCGGGGCTCCGCCCCCGAACCCCGCCAAAGGGCTGAGCCCTTTGGGAACCCATGACGTGCGCACTCTGGACCCTGCCGGATGGCTGTGCCCTCCTCGCAGCGTCCGAATCGGCGCGGACGATGCATCCGTCCGTTCCGACAGGCGCCCGCGGGCGCGGAGGAGAGCGCATCATGCCCGAATTCGACCTGGCGATCCGCGGCGGCACCGTGGTCACGGCGAGCGACACGGTGCGGGCGGATGTCGGCGTGCGCGGCGGGCGCATCGTGGCTGTGGCCGAGGGCATCGCCGACGCCGCCCGGGTGATCGACGCCTCCGGGCTGCTGGTGCTCCCCGGCGGCATCGACAGCCATGTCCACATCGCCCAGGATCCCGGCCCCGGCATCGTCATGGCCGATGATTTCGCCAGCGCGACCCGGGCGGCGGCGGCCGGCGGCAACACCTGCGTGATGCCGTTCGCGGTCCAGCCCCGGGGCGGGTCGCTGCGCGGCGCGGTCGACGCCTATCGCGCCAAGGCCGAGGGCCAGTGCCACGTCGACGTGGCGATCCACATGATCATCGCGGACCCAAGCGAGGCGGTGCTCGGCCAGGAGCTGCCGGCCCTGGTCGCCGACGGCTACACCTCGTTCAAGGTGTTCATGACCTACGACGACCTGGTCCTGAACGACCGCCAGCTGCTCGATGTGTTCCACGTCGCCCGGCGGCAGGGCGCCCGGGTGATGGTTCACGCCGAGGGCTACGACGCGATCCGCTATCTCAGCGACCGGCTGGAGCGGGCCGGCGAGACCGCGCCCTACGGCCACGCTCTGTCCCGGCCGGAGGTGGTCGAGCGCGAGGCGGCGCACCGGGCGATCAGCCATGCCGAGCTGATCGATTTGCCGATCGTGATCGTCCACGTCTCGGGCCGCGAGGCCACCGAGCAGATCGCCTGGGCTCAAGGACGCGGCCTGAAGATCCGGGCCGAGACCTGCCCGCAATACCTGACCCTGACGGCCGAGCACATGAAGGGGCTCGGCCTCGACGACCCGATGGCGGGGGCGAAATACGTCTGCTCGCCGCCGCCCCGGGACGAGGCCAGCCAGGAGGCGGTCTGGTCCGGCATCCGGCGGGGCATCTTCGACGTGGTCTCCTCGGACCACTCGCCGTTCCGCTACGACGACCCGCAGGGCAAGCTGAACCCGCGCGGGAAATCGTCCTTTCGCTGGATCCCGAACGGCATCCCGGGGGTCGAGACCAGGCTGCCGGTGTTCTTCTCCGAAGGCGTCTCGAAGGGCCGGATCAGCCTGAACCAGTTCGCCGCGCTCACCGCGACGAACCACGCCAAGCTCTACGGCCTCTATCCGCGCAAAGGCTCGATCGCCCCGGGCTTCGACGCCGACCTGACCCTGTGGGATCCGAACAAGCGCGAGACCATCCGCCAGGCGATCCTGCACCACGGCGCCGACTACACCCCCTGGGAGGGGTTCGCGGTCACCGGCTGGCCGGTGATGACCATCGCGGGCGGGCAGGTGATCGCCGAGGACGGCAAGGTCCTGTCCGAGCCGGGCCGCGGTCGGGTGCTCGACCGGGCGGTCGATCCGGCGGAGCGGCAGGGCGCATGACGCCTCCTGGCCCGGCCCTTGCTCCGCCGTCTGGGGCTGTGGGCGATCAGGCTGGATCAAGGCCGCGGACATATCCTCGGCCGGATTGGGCGCGGATCCCTCTCCCGTACGGGCGAGGGACAGGGTGAGGGATGCGACTTCTTCGGATGGACCTGGTCCCTCACCCCAGCCCTCTCCCGCACGGGAGAGGGGGCATGGCGCGGCCTTCACGCGCGATGATGTCTCGACCGTGTGTCGCGCGGAGCGGGCGGCGGGGGAGCCTCGCATGAATGTCGAGCTGATCGGCCTGACCAAGCGCTACGGCGCGGCGACCGCGGTCGACGCCATCGACCTGAAGGTGCCGTCCGGGGCCTATTGCTGCCTGCTCGGCCCCTCCGGCTGCGGCAAGACCACGACGCTCCGGATGATCGGCGGGCACGAGTGCGCCAGCGCCGGCGACGTGGTGATCGGCCCGAAGGCGGTGGGCGACGCAACGCCCGCCGAGCGCGGCACCGCCATGATGTTCCAGAGCTACGCCCTGTTCCCGCATCTCGACGCGCGGGACAACGTCGCCTTCAGCCTGCGGATGCGCGGGATCGGCAAGGCCGAGCGCCGGGCCAAGGCCATGGCGATGCTGGAGCTCGTGCAGATGGGCCACCTCGCCGGGCGCCTGCCGGCGCAGCTCTCGGGCGGCCAGCAGCAGCGCGTGGCGCTCGCCCGCGCGCTCGTCACCGGCCCGAAGGTGCTGCTTCTGGACGAGCCGCTCTCGGCCCTCGACCCGTTCCTGCGGGTGCGGATGCGGGTCGAGCTGAAGCGCATCCAGACCGAGCTCGGGCTCACCTTCATCCACGTCACCCACAGCCAGGAGGAGGCGATGGCGCTCTCCGACCTGGTGGTGGTGATGAATGCCGGGCGGATCGAGCAGGCCGCCGACCCGCGCACCGTGTTCGAGCGGCCGGCCACCGCTTTCGTGGCCCGGTTCATCGGCGGCCACAACGTGATCCGCCGGCCCGACGGGATGATCGCCGTCCGGGCCGACCGGATGCGGCTGGGCGAGGCGGCCGGCCCCGGCGCGCTCGCGGCCCGGGTGGTCGCGGTCGAGTACCAGGGCACCAGCGTCCATGTCGGGCTCGATGCCGACGGGCTGGAGCGGCCGCCCGAAACCCTGGCCGAGAGCCCGGCCGCGCTGACCGCCGTGCTCAGCGATTCCGCCTTCGCGGCCCGCCCGCTCCGTCCGGGCGACACGATCCCGGTCGGCTGGGACGCCGCCGCCGCCCACCGCCTCGACGCGTAGACAGTTGGAGACGACCATGGACCCGTTCTCGAAGCCGAGCCGGCGCACGCTGCTGAAGGGGGCCGCGGCCCTGGCGGCGACGCCGGTGACCGGCTTCCCGGCCGTGCACGCGGCCGAGCCCGTGACCCTGCGCTACCTCGGCACCGCGGTGAGCCAGTCCGCCGACATCGCCCGGAAGGTGAAGGAGGATCTCGGGATCACCCTCGAATATATTCCGGTGGTCACCGACGAGGTGACCAAGCGGGTGGTCACCCAGCCGAACTCCTTCGACCTCGTCGACACCGAGTATTTCAGCCTCAAGAAGATCATCCCGTCGGGCAACCTCAGCGGCCTGGACGCCAAGCGGATCAAGCTCGCCGACAAGATCACCGGCGTGTTCACCCGAGGCGAGGTGAACGGGAAGCGGATCGGCGACCAGGGCACGGCGCCCCGGAAGGTGTTCTACCTCGAGGGCCAGACCGCCAAGACCTTCGCCTCCGCGCCGACCGAGTGGCTGACCCTGATCCCGACCACCTACAACGCCGACACGCTGGGCATCCGGCCCGACCTGATCAAGCGGCCGGTGGAGAGCTGGAAGGATCTGCTCAACCCCGAGTTCAAGGGCAAGGCGTCGATCCTGAACATCCCGTCCATCGGCATCATGGACGCCGCCATGGTGGTGGAGGCCACGGGCGACTACACCTACGGCGACAAGGGCAACATGACGAAGCCCGAGATCGACCGCACCATCAAGGTGCTGATCGAGGCCAAGCGCGCCGGCCAGTTCCGGGCCTTCTGGCAGGACTTCAATGAATCCGTGAACCTGATGGCGTCGGGCGAGACGGTGATCCAGTCGATGTGGTCGCCCGCCGTCACCAAGGTGCGGGCGCAGGGCGTGCCCTGCATCTACCAGCCGCTCAAGGAGGGCTACCGCGCCTGGGCCCAGGGCTTCGGCATCCCGAAGACGCTGAGCGGCCGGAAGCTCGACGCGGCCTACGATTTCATCAACTGGTTCCTGTCCGGCTGGGCCGGGGCCTATCTCAACCGCCAGGGCTACTATTCCGCGGTGCTGGAGACCGCGAAGGAGAACATGCAGCCCTACGAATGGGCGTTCTGGATGGAGGGCAAGCCCGCCGAGAAGGACATCCTGGGCCCGGACGGCACCCTGATCGAGAAGGTCGGCGCCACCCGCGACGGCGGCTCCTTCGACCAGCGCATGGGCGCGGTCGCCTGCTGGAACGCCGTGATGGACGAGAACACCTACATGGTGCGCAAGTGGAACGAGTTCATCGCCGCGTGAGCGGGCTGGTGCTTTCCTTCCCCTCCCTCCTCGGTGTGGGAAGCTATGGCCCTCGCGCTGTTCCGGACGCGGCGCGGGTCCCCTCTCCCGTGCGGGAGAGGGGGCACGTCGCGACCGCTACAAGCCTCGGAGTCCAACGCTGGCAGCCGGGTGACGCGGCATCGTCGAGGCCGATCCGATGAACGACCTCGCCCTCCCCCGCACCGCCGAAACCGTTGCCGCGCCGATCGCGGCCGCGCCCCGGCGCCCGCGGACGAGCCTCGCCTATCTCCAGGCGGCGCCCCTCGCCCTGGTGTTCCTGGTCTTCCTGGTGGTGCCGCTGCTGCTCACCGCGGTGGTGTCGTTCTGGGAGTACAACGAGTACGCGATCACCCCGGCGCTGACCCTGCAGAACTACGCCGACGTGTTCGACGGCTGCCTCTCCGCCGACCTGTGCACCACGGTCCGGACCTATCTCTCGACCCTGAAATTCGTCGCGCTGACCCTGGCGATCACCCTGCCGCTGGGCTTTGCCATCGCCTACTTCCTGGCCTTCCACATCCGCTCGGACACGGTGCGGATGGGCCTGTTCCTGCTCTGCACGATCCCGTTCTGGACCTCGAACGTGATCCGCATGATCTCGTGGATCCCGCTGCTCGGCCGCAACGGTCTGGTCAACGACACGCTCCGCAGCCTCGGGGTGATCAAGGCGCCGATCGAGGGGCTGCTCTATTCCGACTTCGCGGTGGTGCTGGCCTTCGTGCATCTCGACACGGTGTTCATGATCGTGCCGATCTTCAACAGCCTGGCCCGCATCGACCGGTCGCTGATCGAGGCGGCGCGCGATTGCGGCGCGTCCGGGTTCCAGACCCTGTGGAACGTGGTGCTGCCGCTGGCCAAGCCCGGCATCGCCATCGGGTCGATCTTCGTGGTCACCCTGGTGATGGGCGATTTTGTCACCGTCGGCATGATGGGCGGGCAGCAGATCGCCAGCGTCGGCAAGGTGATCCAGGTGCAGATGGCCTACCTGCAATTCCCGGCGGCGGCCGCCAACGCCGTGGTGCTGCTCGCCGCCGTGCTGCTGATGATCCTCGGGCTGACCCGGATGATCGACCTGCGCAGAGAACTCTGAGGATGGAGCTGTAGGATGGACCGGCCGCGCGGCTTCGCCTTCTACGGGCTCGCCGGAATTTTCGCCCTCTACGTCCTGTTCCTGTACGGCCCGACCCTGACGATCCTGGCCCTGAGCTTCCAGGGCCCGTCCGGCGGCCTGACCTTCCCGATGAACGGGGTCTCGATCCACTGGTTCGCCAAGCTGTGGGAGGGGGTCGGCGTCGTCGATATCTGGGCGGCGCTCCGGCGCTCGCTGATGCTCGGGCTGGTGGTGATGGCGCTCACCGTCACCCTCGCGTTCTATGCCGGGCTCGCCTTCCGCAAGGGGTTCCGGGGGGCCGGCCTGGTCTTCGCCCTGGCGGTGTCGAGCCTGATCGTGCCCTCGATCGTGGTCTCGCTCGGGATCGGGCTGGAATTCCGGCTCCTCGACGACGGGATCAAGGCGCTGGCGGAGGCCACCGGCTGGGGCTTCCTGCAGGATCACGGCACCCTCATGGGCCTCTACAGCTCGGCGCTCGGGGCGCATCTCACCTGGACGCTGCCCTTCGGCCTGCTGATCATGTTCGCGGTGTTCAACCGGTTCAGCCCCGCCTACGAGGAGGCCGCCCGCGACCTCGGCGCCACCGGGGCGCAGACGCTCCGGCACGTGGTGGTGCCGATCCTGGCCCCGGCCCTGGTCGGCGTCGCCCTGTTCGGCTTCACCCTGTCCTTCGACGAGCTCGCCCGCACCAGCCAGGCGATCGGCGGCCGCAACACCCTGCCGCTGGAGCTGCAGGGCCTGACCACCACGGTGACGACGCCGGAGATCTACGCGCTCGGCACCACCACGACGGCCTTCTCCGCCCTGGTGATCGGCACCGCCCTCGGCCTGACCGTGTGGCTGCAACGGCGCCGGGCCCGGCGGGCGCTGGCGGGGCTGCGGCCGTAGGGTTCTTGAACTGAACGGGAAGCCTGGGAGCGCAGCGCGGCGCGCACCTCATCGGCGGGAAGCATCGACAGAGAACCCCAGGAATGACGGTAACGGGCTCGCTCGTGAGCCTCGTTCACGCCGCCTCGATACGTGCCGGCCGGCATTAAGCCTCATCGTCATTGCGAGCGCAGCGAAGCAACCCAGTGTGGCGCTACGTCCTGCGACCGCGCGCTGACCTGGGTTGCTTCGCTGCGCTCGCAATGACGGTGTGCTCTGCGTGGCCAAATGATTCGATGACGTAACAGAGCTGAGAGCGGTCGCGGCACGGCGTGGCCCCACCTGAACATTGCCAATCCGCCCCCGTCCGTGTATGCGCACGGCGCGCCCCCCGACACCCTTGGAGGCAGGGGCGCACCGGGAAGGTCACAGCCGTCCGCGTCGGGCGGCTTTTTCGTTTTCCGGGTCCAGCCATCTTTTGAAGGATCACGCCATGAGCGCAGTCAAGACGCTTGAGGCCGTGGCACGCGACCGGGTCGGCAAGGGGGCCGCCCGGGCCGTTCGTCGCCAGGGTCAAGTTCCCGCCGTCGTGTACGGAGGCGGCCAGCCGCCGCAATCCATCGCCATCGACCTCGTCCGCGCCCGCACGCTGATCTATGCCGGCGGCTTCAAGACCACGCTGTTCGAGATCAAGGCCGGCGGCAAGACCGTCCGGGCGATCCCGCGCGACTTCCAGCTCGATCCGGTCAGCGGCGTGCCGCTGCATGTCGACTTCCTGCGCGTCGTCTCCGGTCAGACCGTGACCGTCGAGGTGCCGGTGCACTTCATCAACGAGGCCGCGGCCCCCGGCATCAAGAAGCTCGGCGGCACCCTCAACATCGTCGCCCACACCCTGACCCTCGAGGTCGCCCCGGACCAGATCCCGGACGCGATCGAGGTCGACCTGACCGGCCGCGAGATCGGCGACGTGATCCACGTCGCCGACATCAAGATCCCGGCCGGCAGCCACACCGGCGAGCCGACCGACCCGGTCGCCAACATCGTCCCGCCGACCGTGCTGGGTGCCGAGGTCGAGGCCGAGGAGGCCGCGATCGCCGAGGCGCAGTCGGCCGAGTCCGCCGAGGAGAAGGCCGAAGAGGCTTCCGAGGACGGCGAGAAGAAGGACGGCGAGGAGGCCTGAGCCTCGTCGCAATCCGCGTCACGTCGAGAGCCCCGGCCCCGCCGGGGCTCTCTTCGTTTCAAGGGCTCCCAAAGGGCTCAGCGCTGTGGCGGGGTTCGGGGGCGGAGCCCACGAGGACCGCAGGGCTCTGCCCTGCACCCGCACAAGGTCTCGGACCTTGTGAAACCAAGACTTCGGCTACGGATACAGCCGCGCGCGGCTCCAGCCGTTGCCGGTGCGGGTGAACCGGACCCGATCGTGCAGGCGGTAATCGCCGTTCTGCCAGAATTCCAGCGACACCGGGGCGATACGGAATCCGGTCCAGTGCTCCGGCCGGGGGATCGGGCCGTTCTCATAGCGGGCGGCGAGCTCGGTCACCTCGGCCATCAGCGCGGCGCGGTCGGCGAGCGGGCGGGATTGCTGGCTGGCGATGGCGCCGAGGCGGCTCTCCCGGCGGCGGCTCTCGAAATAGGCGTCGGCCTCCTCCGCCGTCACCGGCGAGACCGGCCCGCGCGCGCGGACCTGCCGGCGCAGGCTCTTCCAGTGCAGCACCAGGGCGGCCTGCGGGTTCTGGGCCAGCTCCTCGCCCTTGGCGGACTGGACGTTCGTGTAGAACACGAAGCCGCGCTCATCGAAGCCCTTCAGCAGGACCATGCGCACGTCCGGCAGCCCGTCCGAGCCCGCGGTGGCCAGCGCCATCGCGTTCGGATCCTCGGGCTCGGCGGCCTCCGCCTCGCGCATCCAGGCGGCGAACAGCGCGAACGGATCCTCGCTCAGGGTAAAGTCCAAGGTCGGGGCAGGCGCGCCGGCCTTCGGGTCATCGGTCCTTAACTGATCCACGGCAAGACTCCTGCCTGCCGCGTCAAGGGCCTGAGGGGGCACCGACATCGGCATGTTCGGTCGAGCGGATAGCCCGTCGTGAGTCAGGTGTAATGCGGCGATGCGCGTGTAAAGAGCCAAGTCGACGGTTGCGCGTCCCTGTGGCGATGGCAGCCCTGTCGCTGGCGATGGTCCTGTGCAGCTGCAGCCAGCCGCTGCTCGTCTTCCGGGGCGAGCCTGCGGCAGCCGCGCCGCCCGTGGCCGAGGAGCCCGTGGTCACCGGCAGCATCGAGAAGCGGCCGGCGAGCTTCGGCAACGATCTCGGCGAGGAGGATTGGCGGCGGGCCCGTGCGGCGCTGTCGGTCGCCCTGGACCCCCAGGGCAACGGCCGTCCGGTGAAGTGGGACAACCCCGAGACCGGCCTGCACGGCGCGGTCAACCCGACCGGCCTGCCTTACGTGGCCGACGACCTGATCTGCCGGAACTTCCTGGCCTCGGTGATCGGCCCCGGCCGCAGCCGCTTCGTGCGCGGCACCGGCTGCAAGCCGTCGGGCGGCCATTGGGTGCTCAAGAAGGTCAAGGCAGCCGGCTCCGAGCGGTCCTGACGCGCCCACCGGGCCTCCCGTTGGGGGTCCCGGCAGGCACGAGGTCGCTCAGTACGGATACCCGTAATACGGCCGCATGCGCAGGCGCGGCTGGGCGGCCGGGGGCGTCGCGGCGCGGGCCGCAGCCTCGGGATCGTAGGCCCGGATATAGGGGTCGAGGGCCGGATCGCGGTAATTGCCGTTGTTGACGCCGGCCGAGCGATCGTTGCCGCTCAGCGCCGCGTAGGGCGAGAGCCCGCTGCCGCTGTCTCCACCGCCGCCACCACCGCCGCCCCAGGCGAAGGCCGCGCTCGGGAGGCCGATGAGCAGCATCGCGGCCAGCGGCATCATCTTGCGTGTCATGTCGTGTCTCCGCATCACGTCTAACGGGCGAACCGCCAAGCCAATCCGTGAGTTCCCGCTTTGCGCCGGGATGGCCGCGCGGCATGGTATCACGGCCGCGCGGCGACGGGTTATCGCGCTGCGTGAGACGCGGTGCTTTTGTTCATCAACAGACTCCGATCCGGATTAACCGCCCGGAACGGTGGAGAGGCGGCCGGACTTGTTGGATTGCGTCGCAAAGCGATAGCATTCGTTCAGGCGACGACCGTATCGTCGGTCGTCTTCGAGGTCCCTCAAGGTCTGGATTCGCGGTGAGCGTCGCTACGGGATTCGACACGCCGCACGGGACCCCCTCCCTCCGAACCGGGACGGCAAGCCTTCGCGACGCCGCCTCAGCGAAGACCGACAGCGTCGTCCGCCTGATGGAGCGCTCGATCGGAGGCGCGGATCAGCCGACAATCGGAAGCGGCCGCGGACCGGTCTGGCCGGAGCCCCGGACACTCGACAGCCGGCCGGTGGCGCGGCAGATCACCGTGCGCCTCGACCGCCGGACCCTGCGCGGCTGGCACATCCGCCTTCTCGACCAGCTCGGCCAGCGGCCCGACCGGCGCCTCCAGGTCGAATGGGTCCTCGGCGCGCATGGCCTGCCGCCCAATGCCGAGCTGCTGTTCCGCCTGGAAGCGGCGATCCACGGCCTGCCCCGCCCGGGCCTGGCCACGGCGGCCGAGCCGATGGCGTTCGGGACCTACGGGGCGGAGGTCGCGGCGGGCGAACCCGACCTCGTCCTCGATCTCTCCGGCGGCCAGGCCGAATCGGACGCGGTCGCGGACCGGGGACAGCCGGTCTGGCGGCTCGATTTCGACGGCATGCCGGGGGAAGCCGGCCTGCTCGCCGCCCTGTTCGCCGGCCGCGCCCCGGTGGCGGCCCTGCGGGGGCCGGACGGAATCCCGGTGGCGGTCGGGCGCCTCGGCGCGGAATCCCACACGGTGATGCTGGTCGCCTTCGAGGATTACCTCGCCCGCAGCATCACGCTGATCGCCGCGGCGCTCGACGGCGCCGCCTCGACGCACCTGCCGGACGGGACCGCGACGGCCCTGCAGCGGCAGGCCTCCTTCGACCTCGGCGGCCTCGGCGTCAGCCGGCGTGCGGCCAGCGGGCTGGCCCGGCAAATTGCCCGCCGGCTCTACGCGCTCTGCTTCCACAGCCCGCAATGGCGGGTCGGCTGGCGGCGCATCGTCGGCCCGGACCTGATCGACCTGCGCCGCCACCCCGAGGGCGGCTGGACCGACCTGCCCGATGACGGACGGCGTTTCTACGCCGACCCGTTCGCGATCGCGCATGGCGGGTCCGTGACCCTGTTCGTCGAGGAATTCGACTATCGCCGCGGCAAGGGCGTGATCTCCGCCCTCGGCTTCGACGCGACGGGCCCGCGCGGCCGCCCGGAGCCGGTGCTGGAGCTCGAGACCCACCTCTCCTACCCGTTCGTGTTCGAGGCGGACGGGGCAGTCTGGATGATCCCGGAATCCCACGCCTCGGGCACGATCGACCTGTACCGGGCCACCGCCTTTCCGGGGGGCTGGGTCCACGAGGCGGTGCTGGTCGACCACGTGGTGGCGGGCGACGCGACGCTGCTGCACCACGACGGGTGCTGGTGGATGTTCGCCACCGTCCGGGCGGGCGGGGGCAGCTATTCCGACACCCTGCATCTCTGGCGCGCGCCGCATTTCCGCGGTCCCTGGACGCCGCATCCGCGCAACCCGGTGCTGATCGATGTCGGCTCGGCCCGGGCGGCCGGGCCGATCGTGGCCCGCGACGGCGCGCTGATCCGGCCGGTGCAGGATTGCCGCCGGGGCTACGGCGCGGCGCTCGGCCTCGCCCGCATCCTGCGGCTCGACGCGGAGGGCTACGAGCAGCGGGTCGAGACCCGCCTCGGCCCCGGGGCGGCCTGGCCGGGCTCGCGCCTGCACATGCTGAGCGCGGCCGGCGGCTTCGAGTTCATCGACGGCTCGCGCCGGGCCCGGTCGCGGCTGCTGGGGTGATCCCGGGCGCGTGCCGTGAGGGCTTCGCATTGCGGAGCCGGAAACGCGTGCACGATCAGCGCGACGCGGCTCCAGAAAAGGTCCGGCCGCATGTTGGACGGGACAGCCTGTGGGCGCCCCAAGCCGGGCCCCTAGCGACCTCGCCTAACGCAGGCTGGAAATCCGAGCGGATCGCTATCGCGTCGCTTCAGGAGAGGCGAGACGGCACGTCCATACGCTGATGCAGGACGCGGATGACATCGATCCCGGCCTCTGTCCGCCGGTAGAAGATGACATGCGATCCGACCGCGTATTTGAGATAGCCGGCGCGGATCTCGACGGGACGGCCGACCTTCGCGCCGGTGGCGAGTTCGCCGGCCGCGTCCACGATTGCCTGGTGGTAGCGATCGGCCTGGTCCGGTGACCACCGGCCGAACGTGTAGCGCCAGATCTCTTCCAGGTCGGCACGGGCGAGGGGGGTGAACCGGGCGCGGGGGCTAGCGGCCATACTTGGCGCGCATCTCCCGAAGGAAAGCAGGGCTGTCCAGCTCCTCTGCGGGACCGGACTCTTCCCCGGCGATCAGGGCTGCCTGAAGCGCGGCTATCCTGACCTCGTGCTCTTCGAGCAAGCGTAGGCCCGCGCGGACGACCTCACTGGCCGATCCATAGCGCCCGTCCGCAACCTGACGATCGATGAATCCGGCGAAATGGTCCCCGAGCGACACGGATGTGTTCTTTGCCATGGCAACCTCCCGATACCGCAATGTACCATATTTTGGTATAGCCCACCCAAATCTCCTGTGAGGCTGGATGGGGCGAGCAGGTCGGGCTGGGTTGCGTGTGATCCGAGATTTTCCGCGCCGGGACATCCGGCCGGACGTGCCGAACGGACCCATACGATCTGAATCGCCATCGGCGCAAAAACCCGCTTGTGCCGAACGGCACCCCTGCACATCTCGCATCGCGGCTCCGCGCGCGCTAAGCCGGGGCTGCGCCCCGCGAACCCGAAGATATCCGCCGAGAAGATCTGCATGGCGAGCCCCGTCGAACATGCGAGCTTCCTGCCGCCGGTCCTGACCTTCCTGGCCGCCGCGGTGATCGGCGTGCCGGTGTTCCGGCTGATCGGCCAGAGCGCCGTGCTCGGCTACCTGGTGGCCGGCGTGCTGATCGGCCCCTCCGGCCTGTCGCTGATCGCCGAGCCCGACACCGCGGCCAGCGTCGCCGAGATCGGCGTGGTGCTGCTGCTGTTCATCGTCGGGCTGGAATTGCACCTGTCGCAGCTCGTCTCGATGCGGCGCGACATCTTCGGCCTGGGCGCGGCGCAACTCGTCGCCTGCGCGCTGGTCCTGGGCGGCGTCGGGCTGGCCGCCGGGCTCAGCCTCGGGGCGGCCTCGGTGATCGGCATCGCGCTCGCCCTGTCGGCCACCGCGGTGGCCCTGCAGCTCCTGGAGGAACGAGGCGATCTCGGCAGCGCCTACGGGGGCCGTGCCTTCGCGGTGCTGCTGTTCCAGGACCTGTCGGTGGTCGGCATCCTGGCGCTGATGCCGCTGCTCGCCACGGCGGGGGACGCCACCGGCGGTCCCTGGCTCGGGGCGGCGGCGATCTCCACCGGCAAGGCGGTGGCGGCGATCCTGGCGGTGGTGCTGGTCGGCCGCTACGGCCTCAACCCGTTCTTCCGGCTGCTCGCCGCCAGCGGCGCCCGCGAGGTCATGACCGCGGCGGCGCTGCTCGTGGTGC
This sequence comes from Methylobacterium brachiatum, assembly GCF_900113845.1. Lineage (NCBI taxonomy): Bacteria > Pseudomonadati > Pseudomonadota > Alphaproteobacteria > Hyphomicrobiales > Methylobacteriaceae > Methylobacterium > Methylobacterium brachiatum. Next base: position 104,620 of record NZ_FOQW01000016.1, read on the forward strand.
TCGGCACCGCGCTGCTGATGGAGCAGGTCGGCCTGTCGATGGCGATGGGCGCGTTCCTGGCCGGCATCCTGCTCGCCGAATCGAATTTCCGCCACCAGCTCGAGGCCGAGATCGAGCCGTTCCGCGGCATGCTGCTCGGCCTGTTCTTCATGAGCGTCGGCATGTCGATCGACGGCAGCCTGGTGCGGGAGGTTTGGCCGGCCCTGTTCGGGGCGACGCTGGGCGCGATTCTGGTCAAGGTCGCGCTGGTCGCCGGCCTGTTCCGGCTGTTCGGCTCGGACACCCTCGGGGCGCTGCGCGGTGCGGCCGTGCTGGCCCCGGCGGGCGAGTTCGCCTTCGTGCTGCTGCCGCAGGCGGAGGATCTTGGGCTCACCGGCCCCACGGCGACGCGCTTCGCGGTGGCGCTCGCGGCGCTGACCATGCTGATCGGGCCGATCGCCGCCAAGGGCCTCGACAAGCTGATCGAGCGCCGCACCGCCCGCGAGCAGGTCGATGTGTCGGAGCCGTCGGCGGAGCTAGCCGAGAGCGGCGAGGCGCGGGTGCTGGTGATCGGCTTCGGCCGGTTCGGGCAGGTGCTGACCCAGGTGCTGCTCGCCGAGGGGATCCCGGTGACAGTGATCGACAAGGACGTGGAGCAGCTGCGCGCGGCCTCGCGCTTCGGCTTCCGGATCTATTACGGCGACGGCACCCGCCTCGACGTGCTGCGCGCCGCCGGGATCGGCCGGGTCGAGCTGGTCTGCATCTGCGTGGACGACCGCGCCGGCGCGCTCAAGATCGTCGACATCGTGCACGAGGAATTCCAGAACGTCCGCACCTTCGTGCGCGCCTATGACCGCCTGCACGCCGTCGAGCTGATGAACCGGGACGTGGATTACCAGATCCGCGAGACCGCGGAATCGGCCCTGGCCTTCGGGCGGGCGGCCCTGGAGGGGCTCGGCCTGTCGCCCGAGGTCGCCGCGGCCCGGGCCGAGGACGTGCGCAAGCGCGACATCGCCCGCCTGGTGCTGCAGCAGGCCGGCGCCCTGCCGGAGGGCGCCGGCTGGATGCGCGGCGCCGCGGAGCTGAAGCCCGAGCCGCTGACCGAGCCGGTCCGCCCGGCCCGCGCCTTGAGCACCGAGACCCGCGACCTGATCGGCAACGACCGGCGCGAGGCGGCCGAGCGGCTCCTCGAGAAGCCCGCCCCCGCCCCGCAGGAGCCGGCCGAGGCCGAGATCGAGGTCGATCACGAGCCCGAGCTGGAATCGGAAGGCACCGCCCGGGATGCGTGACCGTCCCGATGCCTGACAGCGCATCCCCGGCCCAGGCGGGCCGGTTCGTCACCGGCTCGATCCTCCGGCACGTGGTCGTCATGGCCGCCACCGGCTCGGTGGGGCTGATGGCGATCTTCGTGGTCGATCTGCTGTCGCTGTTCTACGTCTCCAAGCTCGGCGACCCGAAGCTCACGGCGGCGATCGGCTTCGCGGCGATCGTGCAGTTCTTCGCCACCGCGGTGAATATCGGCCTGATGATCGCCGCGGGCGCCCTGGTCGGGCGGGCGGTGGGCGCGGGGGATCGCGCGGCGGCGCGGCGCCTGTCGAGCTCGTCCCTGGGGCTCGCGAGCCTCGCCGCCGGGCTCATCGCCTTGTTGATCTTCGCCCTGTCCGAGCGGCTGCTGAGCCTGATCGGCGCCAGCGGCGAGACGCTGCGTGTGGCCGAGCTGTTCCTGACGATCACGTTGCCGTCGAACCTGCTGCTCGCCGCCGGCATGCTGTTCACCGGCCTGTTGCGGGCGGTCGGCGAGGCGCGGCAGGCCATGATGGTGACGCTGGCCGGCGCCATCGTCACCGCCTTCCTCGACCCGCTGCTGATCTTCGGCGCCGGCCTCGGGGTGGAGGGCGCGGCGATCACGATCTGCGTGGCGCGGGCGACCTTCGTGGTGGTGGGCCTGCGCGGCGTCAGCCGGCACGGGCTGCTGGGCCTGCCGCGGGTCGCCGACATGGTCGCGGACGCCCCCGTGCTGGCGGCGGTCGCGGGGCCGGCGGTGCTGACCAACCTCGCGCCCTCGGTGGCGAGCGCCTTCCTGGCGCGTCTCTTTGCCAGCTACGGGGCCGATGCTGTGGCGGCCGCCGCCGTGATCGACCGCCTGACCCCCGTGGCGTTCGGCGGCCTGTTCGCCCTGTCGGGGGCGATCGGGCCGATCCTGGCGCAGAATTGGGGCGCGGGCCGGTTCGACCGGATGCGCGGGGTCCTGCGCGAGGCGATCCGGGTGACGCTCGCCTACACGGCCCTGGTCTGGCTGGTCCTGGCGCTCGCCCGCGAGCCCCTGGCGTCCCTGTTCGGGCTGCAGGGCGTGGCGCGCGACCTGTTCGGCTTCTTCTGCCTCGCCGGCGGGGCGATCTGGTTCTTCAACGGCCTGCTGTTCCTGGGCAATGCCGCCTTCAACAATCTCGGCTTCCCGATCCGCTCGACCCTGCTGAACTGGGGCCGGGCGACGTTGGGCACCGTGCCGCCCGCGATGCTCGGCGCCGCGCTCTACGGGCCGCGCGGCGTGGTGGCCGGCATGGGCCTCGGCTCCCTGGTCTTCGGCATCACCGGCATCCTGCTCGCCCGCCGCACCGTCGACCGGCTGGAGACCCGGGGCCGGCGCGTCCGTGCCCCGGATGAGGCCCACGCGGCCGCGCAGCGCGAGGCGCCCCTGCCCGCCGGTCAGCCCCATCCCGGCCCGGTGAGCTGAGCCGGCCGCGGCCCGCAATACCGTCCGATCGGGCCGCCGGAGCGCGCTGAGCACAAGATCCTCGCGCGGGAACTGGTATTTCGCCGCGCAACCGGTCACCATGGCCCGTCCCGGCCGGTCCGACCGGGACGGGGACGAGGCGTCATGTTCAACCCGCTCGAGATGTTCCAGGCCCAGGGCGAGGCCGGGATCCAGGCGATGGCCCAGCAATTCGGCCTGACCCCCGAGCAGACCGCCCGCGCCTTCGAGGCGCTGATGCCGGCCCTGACCCTCGGCCTCCAGCGCGGCGCCGGCCTCGACCCGAACGCCTTCGCCCGGATGTTCGGCATGCCCGAGGTCGCCCGCGCCGCCGCGCCCCAGGGGCTCGAAGCCCTGACCCAGATGTTCGGCTCCGCCCAGCTGATGCAGGCGGTGCTGCGCCAGGCCTCGGCCACCAGCGGCGTCGGCGCGCAGGTGCTGCGCCAGATGCTGCCGATGATGGCGGGCGCCGTGGTGGCCAGCATCGTCCACGTCATGCTCAACCAGCCCCAGGCCGAGCCCGCCCAGGCCCGGCCGGCGGCGCCCCCGCCCCCCGTGCCGTTCCCGTTCGGCCCCGCCTGGGGCGAGATGGCCAAGGCGTTCATGCCCGGCGCCACCGCGGATCCGGCCCCGCCGCCGAAGCCTGCCCCCAAGGCCGCCTCCAAGACCGCCGGGGAGAAGGCCGGCGAGGCCGGCTCCGCGATGATCGAGCAGATGATGCGCACCGGCGCGGAGGTGCAGGGCCACAACATCCGGGCGATGCAGGAGCTGTTCGAGACCCTCTGGCCGTCCTCGGGCAAGCCCGCGGACCCCGCCCCGCCGAAGCCCGAGCCGAACCCGCACAAGCCCCGGCGCGGCCGCGGCCCCGAGGGCGGGACCGGTTGACGCACGATCTGGATCGCCAGGGACGTTGACCAGGCGCGGCCCGAAGGCATCTCCTGCGGCGACGGAGAGAGCCCGATGACCGACCACCTGACCGCCTGGGACACCTGCGAAGAAACCGTTGCCGGCAACGGCGTCGCCAAGCGCACGATCCCGGGCGCCGGGGCGAGCCTCGTGCGGGTCGTGGTGCCCGCGGGCGTCTCGGCGGGGCGCCACAGCCACGCGCACGAGCAGTTCGTGCAGGTGATCTCCGGCTCCGGATTCCTCGAGACCGAGCAGGGCCGCACGCCGTTCGCCGCGGGCAGCGTGTTCCATTTCCCCGCCGGGACGTGGCATGCCGCCGCGTTCGAGACCGAAACCGTGCTGGTGGAGACGAATCTCGTCTCCTGACCGCGGTCGACGTTCGCCCGATCCGGACTCAGAGGGACGTGTTTCTGCCGAACTGCGCCTCAAGCCTTGCGATGCTGGCCACCGTGTCGTGGGCATAGCGAATTGCGGCCTCAGCAGTCAGCAGTTTGTCCTCCTGCGGGTCGAAGGCGATCCCGCCCGTTAGCCTGAGACCGGCGGCAATCGCGATCCAGGTCCCCGCGCAGGCCGGGAACGTCGCGAAATAGAAGGCGTACGCGCAGGCCCATGGTCCCCCGAAATCCGTTTCGGGGTAGGTCTCCGCCAAGTCGGAGAACGGAATGACCGAGCACTCGAAGCCTGCCCCACGCCCCTGCCATGTGGCGGGAAGGTGACCTGATACGGCTGGCGGAATTTGATCTGCTTCGAGCTTCAAGTCGAATCCTATCGCATCGATGGCGGCCCGCCATTCCGAGATGCTGGAAATGGGCTGCGTGCAAAGGGCATAGGCTTCCATGGTCATGCGTGTGCTGCCCCAATAATAAAATTGTAAAACATATGGTTTTTTACGGTGATGCTGCGATCGATATGAAGTTCGATGACAGGAACGCTGCCATCCACGCCGACGGCGTCCCTCAATTCGCCAACTCGTTTTGACGTCAGTCTCGCTCGACCGGTCTTGAGATCCCAGATCGCCCTAATGGGTGCGGCGCTGGTTCTGCCATCGCGGTATTTAATATCTGTCCGGACGCTCCCATCCAAACCGTAACGCACGGTATCGCCAGCGCTGAAGCTCTGTTCTACGCCATGCTTCCCGATGCCGGGAAGATCGAGTTCTCGCATGCGCGCCGCAGCCTTGGCGTGAATCTCAATGCCCTAAAGAGCTCCCTGCCCGGGATCGCTGCTCTCGATGACCTCTTTCAGAACATCGAGAATCTGATCTGTCTTTGCATCGATTCGCGGATCGCCAGTGCTGTCTTTTTGCGTGACAATGATCGATCCGCCGCCGCCAGACCATCGGCCTTTATCGTTTCTCGGTTGATCCTGCCGGAAGCCAGCTTTTATCTCGAGAATAGCCAGAGCAATGAACGCAAGGCTAACGCGAAGCCCAGCGATGTGATGATCCAAGCTCCAATCTCGATCAGCACGCCACATGGCAGCATGACTCGCTAAAAGTTTGTTCATGTTTTATTACAGGATTAGATTCCTTTTGTCGAGCGATTCGATCGCGTCAGAGGGAGGCTGCCTGCCGGCTCAAGTCGGCCAGCTTGCGCTCACCTGCGGCAAATTATTCTTTGCGCCGATCCAAAATGCCTGTGCTTGGCGGCACGAGCCGGCCCGTGTAGGAATCCCGCTCGAATGCCCGCCCGTGCACGCCGACGAAAGGCCGGGCCCCGCCCCTACCAGAACAGAGGCAGACCATGAGCGCCGGTACCGCCGCCGACAAGCACTTCTCGAACAGCTTCTTTGCCGCCCCGCTGACCGAGGCCGATCCCGAGATCGCCGAGGCGGTGTCGAAGGAACTCGGCCGCCAGCAGCACGAGATCGAGCTGATCGCCTCGGAGAACATCGTCTCCCGCGCCGTTCTGGAGGCTCAAGGGTCGGTGCTGACCAACAAGTACGCCGAGGGCTATCCGGGCCGGCGCTACTACGGCGGCTGCCAGTTCGTGGACATCGCCGAGAACCTCGCCATCGAGCGCGCCAAGCGCCTGTTCGATTGCGGCTTCGCCAACGTGCAGCCGAATTCCGGCTCGCAGGCCAACCAGGGCGTGTTCCTGGCCCTGATGCAGCCCGGCGACACCTTCCTGGGCCTCGACCTCGCGGCCGGCGGCCACCTGACCCACGGCGCCCCGCCCAACGTCTCGGGCAAGTGGTTCAAGCCGGTCTCCTACACCGTGCGCCGGGATGACCAGCGCATCGACATGGAGCAGGTCGCCCAGCTCGCGCAGGAGCACAAGCCGAAGGTGATTATCGCCGGCGGCTCCGGCTACCCGCGTCACTGGGACTTCGCCAAGTTCCGCGAGATCGCCGATTCCGTCGGCGCCTACTTCATGGTCGACGCCGCCCACTTCGCCGGGCTGATCGCGGCCGGCGTGCATCCGTCGCCGTTCCCGCACGCCCACGTGGTCACCACCACCACCCACAAGACCCTGCGCGGCCCGCGCGGCGGCATGATCCTGACGAACGACGAGGCGCTGGCCAAGAAGTTCAACTCGGCGATCTTCCCCGGCCTCCAGGGCGGCCCGCTGATGCACGTCATCGCCGGCAAGGCGGTCGCCTTCGGCGAGGCCCTGAAGCCCGAGTTCAAGATCTACGCCCGCCAGGTGGTGGAGAACGCCAAGGCGCTCGCCGACACCCTGATCTCCGGCGGCTACGACATCACCTCGGGCGGCACCGACAACCACCTGATGCTGGTCGACCTGCAGCGGAAGGGCCTCACCGGCAAGGCCGCCGAGGCCGCCCTGTCGCGGGCCGACATCACCTGCAACAAGAACGGCGTGCCGTTCGACACCCAGAAGCCGACCATCACCTCGGGCATCCGCCTGGGCACCCCGGCCGGCACCTCGCGGGGCTTCGGCGTCGCCGAGTTCAAGCAGATCGGCGGCTTCATCGTCGAGGTGCTGGACGGCATGGTGGCCAAGGGCGAGGCCGGCGATCCGGAGGTCGAGGCCTCGGTGAAGAGCCGCGTCCACGCGCTGACCGACCGGTTCCCGATCTACGGCTGAAGCCTGTGCCCGGCGGCCTTCCGGCCCGCCGGCGCGTAGTCTAGGAAACGGCCGCGGACCAGACCGGTCCGCGGCCGTTTCCATGCGTCGAGTACAGATCCCATGCGGTGTCCCTATTGCGGCGGCTCCGAGACGCAGGTGAAGGATTCCCGGCCCTCCGAGGATGGCGCCGCGATCCGCCGCCGCCGGGTCTGCCCGGATTGCGCCGGCCGCTTCACCACCTTCGAGCGAGTGCAGCTGCGCGAGGTCGTGGTGCTCAAGCGCTCGGGCAAGCGCGTGCCCTTCGACCGGGACAAGCTCCAGCGCTCCATCGACGTGGCCCTGCGCAAGCGCGCCGTCGACCCGGAGCGGATCGAGCGCCTGGTCAGCGGCATCACCCGGCAGCTCGAGAGCGCGGGCGAGCCGGAGGTGACCTCCGAGGCGATCGGTGAGCTGGTGATGGCCGGGCTGAAGGGCCTCGACGACGTCGCCTATGTGCGCTTCGCCTCGGTCTACAAGAATTTCCGCGAGGCCAAGGATTTCGAGGCCCTGCTCGGCACCCTGGGCGACGGCCTGCTGACCGTGGGGGCCGAGCCGGAGCCGCCCCCCGAGGAGCCGGAGCCGGACGCGCCGCCCCGCCGCCGGACCGCCCGCTCATGAGCGACGATGCCAGCTTCATGCGCCTCGCCCTGGCGCTCGGACGCCGCGGGCTCGGCACCACCTGGCCGAACCCGTCGGTCGGCGCCGTCGTGGTCGAGCCCGGCACCGGCCGGATCCTCGGGACCGGGGCGACGGCGCCGGGGGGCCGGCCGCACGGGGAGCCCCTGGCGCTCGCCGAGGCCGGGGCGGCAGCAAAAGGCGCAACCCTCTACGTCACCCTGGAGCCGTGCTCCCATTACGGCCGCACGCCCCCCTGCACCGACGCGATCCTGGCCGCCGGGATCGCCCGGGTGGTCAGCGCCGTCGAGGATCCGGATTCGCGGGTGGCCGGGCGGGGCCACGCCCTCCTGCGCCGGGGGGGCGTCACCGTCGAGACCGGCCTGATGGCGGAGGCGGCGGCCCGCGACCATATCGGCCACATCACCCGGGTCACCCGCGGCCGGCCGGCCGTCCACCTCAAGCTCGCCCGCACCCGCGACGGCTTCTGCGCGAGCGCCGGCCCGGACCGCCTGCGGATCACCGGCCCGGTGGCCGACGGGGCGGTGCATCTCTGGCGGGCCCATGCCGACGCGATCCTGATCGGCATCGGCACCGCCCGGGCGGACGACCCGTCCCTGACCGTCCGTCTGCCGGGTCTCGGCGCCCGCTCGCCCCTGAGGATCGTGCTCGATTCGCACCTGATGCTCTCGCCGGCCAGCGTGCTCGCCCGGACAGCCCGGGACACCGCCACCCTGGTCCTGACCACCCGCTCCGCCCCGGCCCATGCCCGGCGGGCCCTGGAGGCGCTCGGCGTCGAGATCGCCATCCTGCCGGCGGATGTGGCCGGCCGCGTCGACCTGCCGAATGCGCTGGCCCATCTCGGGGAGCGCGGTTTGACGCGGCTGTGCAGCGAGGGCGGCCCACGCCTTGCCAATGCCCTGGCGCGGGCCGATCTGATCGAGGCCTGCACGCTGGTCACGGGGCCGGCCGAACTCGGGGCGGTGGGCGGCCTGAAGGCGCTGGGCCCAGATTTGACCGCTGCGCTGGCAGACCCGAACAACTTCCGGCTGGCCGAGCGGCTGCAGCTCGGCCCCGACGAGGCCGCCACCTACGAGAAGGTTGTTTAGAGATGTTCACCGGTCTCGTCAGCGACGTCGGCACCATCGTCTCGATCGCGGGCGAGGGCGACCTGCGCCGGATCACGATCCGCACCTCCTACGACCCGGCCACCATCGCGCTCGGCGCTTCGATCGCCTGCTCGGGCCCGTGCCTGACGGCGGTCTCGGTGGAGCCCACCGAGGGCGGCTGCGTCTTCGCTGTGGACGCCGCCGCCGAGACCCTGGCGCGGACCACGGTCGGCAGCTGGGTGGCCGGGGCGCGCATCAACCTGGAGCGGTCCCTGAAGATCGGCGACGAGCTCGGCGGCCACCTCGTCACCGGCCATGTCGACGGCGTCGCCGAGATCCTGGAGCGCGAGAGCGTCACGGCTGGCGCCTGGGGGCCGAGCGACCGCTTCACGCTGCGTGCCCCCGCGGGCCTGTCGCGCTTCATCGCCGAGAAGGGCTCGGTCTGCCTCGACGGCACCTCGCTCACCGTGAACAGCGTCGACGGCGACGTCTTCTCGGTGCTGCTGATCCCCCACACCCTCCAGGTCACCACCTGGGGCGAGCGGCGCGCCGGCGACGGGCTGAACCTCGAGGTCGACCTGATCGCCCGCTACGCCGCCCGGCTCACCGAGGCGCGGCCGGGCGCCTGACCGCGGGGCCGGCACATGACGGGGGGCTTCATCTCGATCAGCGCCCGTCCAACCCACCCCCTCATCCTGAGGCGCCGGAGCGAAGCGATGGCCTCGAAGGAGGCCTCCAGGGATCGCGCGCCTGGCTGGAGGGCTCCTTCGAGGCTGGCTTCGCTCACACCTCAGGATGACGGGATGGGTTGGAGAAGCGTCGATCAGGACCGGACCGCCATGTGTGTCCGCTCCGCCGACCACCCTGCTTAGGGAGCGTCATCTGGCTCTAGCGCGGCGGGATCGCGTAGGTGCCGGTGGCGTGGCAGACGAGGTCGTCGCTGCCCGGGGCGGTGATCCCCACCTCCCCCACCGCCAGCCGCCGCCCGAGCTTGAGCAGCCGGCATTCCGCCAGCAGGTCGCCGGGAGCGGGCTTGCGCAGGAAGTTGAAGGTGAGGCTGGTCGTCACCGCGAGCGCCACCGGGCCGATCTGGGCGAGGATCGCGGCGTAGAGCACGTAATCCGCCAGCGCCATCATGGCCGGCCCCGACACGGTACCGCCCGGTCGCAGGAACCGTTCCTGCCCCTCCATCCGCATCCGCGCCGAGAGCGGCCCCACCGCCTCCAGATGAAACGCCCGCCCGCCGGCCTGCATCTGCGGGAATTCGCGGTCGAGGAAGTCGCGCGTCTCGGCGAGGGTGAGGATCGGGGCGCTCATGCCTGGTTGCAGCATGGGTTGGGGGGCGGGGCAATCCACCGGTGATCCAATCCACCCCCTCATCCTTCGAGGCCGGCCGATCTTCGATCACCCGTCACCTCAGGATGAGGGGGCGGGTGGGAAGACGCCCCGAAAACCTCAAAAGAAGATCGGCCGCGCGCTGGCGCTGATCTCGCCCAGCACCGTGCCGGTGGCGGGCTCGATCTCCTTCAGCACCACGTCGTAGCCCCAGAGGTCGGCGAGGTGCTGGAGCACCCGTTTGGCGTCGTCCTTCTGCAGGGTGATCCGGTTCATCGCCTTGTGGTGCAGGATCAGCCGGCGGTCGCCCTCCAGATCCACGTCCACCACCTCGATATCCGGGTCGAGCCAGGCGACATCGTACTGGCGGGCGAAGGAGCGGCGCATCTTGCGGTAGCCGCGCTCGTCGTGGATCGCCTCGACGCGCAGTTCCGGCTCGTCGGGGTCGTCGACCACGTGGAACAGGCGCAGGTCGCGCATCAGCTTGGGCGACAGGAATTGCTGGATGAAGCTCTCGTCGCGGTAATTCGCCCAGCAATCGCGCAGCACCGCCATGGCGTCGCCGGTGCCGGCGATGTCCGGGAACCACTCGCGGTCCTCGGCCGTTGGCTGCTCCACGATCCGGGCGATGTCCTGCATCATCGCGAAGCCGATCGCGTAGGGGTTGTGGCCGCCATAGGAGCGGTCGTCGTAGGTCGGCTGCCGGATGACGTTGGTGTGCGATTGCAGGAACTCGAGATAGGCGGCCTCGGTGATCAGCCCCTTCTCGGACAGGGAATTCATGATCCGGTAGTGGCTGTAGGTCGCGCAGCCCTCGTTCATCACCTTGGTCTGGCGCTGCGGGTAGAAATACTGCGCCACCAGCCGGACGATCCGCAGGATCTCGCGCTGCCAGGGCCGCAGCCGGGGCGCGACCTTCTCCAGGAAATACAGGATGTTCTCCTGCGGCAGCTCGAGCAGGGCCTTGCGCCGCTCGGCGGCCGCATCCGAGCGCACCGCGCCGGTCTTCTGCGGCAGGGTGCGCCAGAGGTCGTTGTAGATCTGCTCGCCGTGCTCGATCCGCTCGCGCTCGCGGCGCTGCTCGGAGGCGAGGTCCGGCCGCTTCTTGCGCGGGTAGCGGTGGACGCCCTGGCTCATCAGCGCGTGGGCGGCGTCGAGCACCTGCTCCACGGCCTGGTGGCCGTAGCGCTCCTCGCAGCGGGCGATGAAGCCCTTGGCGAAATCCAGATAATCGAGGATGCCCTCGGCATCGGTCCATTGCCGGAACAGATAGTTGTTCTTGAAGAAGTGGTTGTGGCCGAAGGCGGCGTGCGCGATCACCAGCGTCTGCATCGTCGCCGTGTTCTCCTCCATCACGTAGGAGATGCACGGGTCCGAGTTGATGACGATCTCGTAGGCGAGCCCCATCAGGCCGCGCCGGTAGCCGGCCTCGTGCTGGGCGAAGTGCTTGCCGAACGACCAGTGCTTGTAGAACAGCGGCATGCCGATCGACGCGTAGGCGTCGAGCATCTGCTCGGCCGTGATGATCTCGATCTGGTTCGGGTACCAGGACAGCCCGAGCTCCGGCCCGGCGATGCCCTCGCAGGCGTCGTGGATGCGCCGGATCGTGTCGAAATCCCAGTCGTTGCCGGTGAACAGGGGCTTCTGGCCGCCGGAGATTGTCTGGGGCGTCCGTGCCTTGACGAGCGTCATGCGGCCTCCCGTTCGATCCGACTGTGTCGCGTATATCCGCGGGACGGGAACTCCCTCCCCCCTTTGCGGGGGAGGGTGGCCCCCGAAGGGGGTCGGGAGAGGGGAGCAACGGCGCAGAAGAAAACGTTGGCCTTCATGACGGCTGTGCTTTCCCCGGAACCGGGGCTCCCCTCTCCCGACCCGGCCTGACGGCCGGCCCACCCTCCCCCGCAGAGGGGGGAGGGAGAGGCGCGTGTCGGCGACCTCATGATCTCACGCCTCCGCCTCAGCCCGCGCGTCCTTGCGGCCGAACAGCTCGCGGAAGACCGGGTAGATCTCCCGGCGGTGGTTGACCTTGCGCATGGCGATCGGGCCGCCGGCCTTGGCGATGGCCTCGTAGGTCCGCCACAGGGTGGTGCGATGCTCCACGAACCCGGCCCGGGGACCGTTCTCGTCGCCGACCTCGAGATAGGCGAAGTGCTGGCAGGCCGGCAGGATGTGCGCGCGCAGCAGCTCCGTCGAGGTCGGGCCGTCGGAGGAGACGTTGTCGCCGTCCGAGGCCTGGGCGGCGTAGATGTTCCAGTCGTTGGGGTCGTAGCGCTCGGCGATGACCCGCTTCATCTCGACGAGCGCCGAGGAGACCAGGGTGCCACCGGTCTCCCTTGAGCCGAAGAAGGTCTCCTCGTCCACCTCGGTGGCGCGGTCGGTGTGGCGGATGAACACGATCTCCACGTGCCGGTAGCGGCGGGTCAGGAAGATGTGCAGCAGGATGTAGAACCGCTTGGCGAGGTCCTTCATGTGCTCGGTCATCGAGCCGGACACGTCCATCAGGCAGAACATCACCGCCTGGGCGATCGGCCGCGGATAGGGCTCGAACCGGCGGAAGCGCAGGTCGATCGGGTCGACATAGGGGATGCGCTTGGCGCGCTCGCGCAAGCGCAGGAGCGCCTGCTCGACGTCGGGCCGGCCCGGATCCGACTCGCGCATCGCGGCGAGCTGCGCCTCCAGCGCCGCGACCTCCTCGGGCTTCGGGCGCTTGAGGGCGATCCGCCGCGACATCGAGTTGCGCAAGGTTCGGGTCAGGGCGAGGTTGGCCGGCGAGCCGGTCACCGTGTAGCCCGCCCGGCGCAGCCCCTCGGTCTCGACCACGGCGAGGCGCCGCTTGGCGAGATCCGGAAGCTCCAGATCCTCCAGGAAAAGCTCCAAGAACTCCTCGCGGGTGAGCACGAAGCGGAACGCGTCCTCGCTGTTCTCGCCGCCCTCCCCGCCCTCGCCGGAGCCGCGGCCGCCACCGCCGCCCGGGGGCCGCTCGATCGTGTCCCCCTCCACGTAGGTCTTGTTGCCCGGCAGGATGTGGTCCTGCAGGCCGGTGCCGGGCTGACGGGAGAACCGGGGCTCGCGCACGCCGTCGACGGGCACGCTCACCCGGCCGTCCTTGCCGAGATCCTTGATGTCCTTCTCGCGGGCGGATTCGCGTACGGCGCGCTGGGCCACGTCCTTCACGCGACGCAGGAAGCGCTGCCGGTTGGGGAGGCTCTTGCCCCCTGGATTCAGGCGTCGGTCGACGATGTGCATACGCTGCGAAAACCCTCGTCCCGCGTGCTCCGGCCGGTTCTAGCCTCCCGTTATACCATGCTGTCGTCCGAAAGAGGCTTCCCCCTTTCGCACAGTCTGGTCTAACGCGCCGCTGCCGCATGATGTGTTCGGAAAAGCGGGTTTTCCTTGTCCCACATCATGCTTGCGAGCCTCTCCGGCCGGTCGTCCGAAACTATGGCGGCGGAGGGTCGAAACTGGGCCGCCCGGGCTCGACCCCGGGCGGAGTCTTCGTCCCTCAGCCGGCCTGCTTCACCCGCATGTACCATTCCACCAGGCGGCGGACCTGCCGCTCGGTGTAGCCCCGGGCGACCATGCGCTCGACGAACTCGCCGTGCTTCTTCTCGGTGTCGCCGTCCTTCTTGGAGCCGAAGGAGATCACCGGCAGCAATTCCTCGACCTGGCTGAACATGCGCCGCTCGATGACCTCGCGCAGCTTCTCGTAGCTGGTCCAGCTCGGGTTGCGGCCGCCGTGCTGGGCCCGGGACCGCAGGGCGAACTTGACCACCTCGTTGCGGAAGTCCTTCGGGTTGGCGATCCCGGCGGGCTTCTCGATCTTCGTGAGCTCCTGGTTGAGGAGTTCCCGGTTCAGGAGCTGCCCGGTCTCGGCATCCTTGAAGTCCTGGTCCTCGATCCACGCATCGGCGTAGTCGATGTAGCGGTCGAACAGGTTCTGGCCGTAATCGTGGTACGATTCGAGATAGGCCTTCTGGATCTCGTGGCCGATGAACTCCGCGTAGCGCGGGGCCAGCTCGGTCTTGATGAATTCCAGGTACTTCTTCTCGGTCTCGGGCGGCAGCTGCTCCCGGCGGAGCGACTGCTCGAGCACGTACATCAGGTGCACCGGGTCGGCCGAGACCTCGGTGGTGTCGTGGTTGAAGGTCGCCGCCAGGACCTTGAAGGCGAAGCGGGTCGAGATCCCGTCCATGCCTTCGTCGACGCCGGCGGTGTCCTTGTATTCCTGCATCGAGCGGGCGCGGGGATCGACCTCGCGCAGCGATTCGCCGTCATAGACCCGCATCTTCGAGAACACGTTGGAATTGGCGTGCTCGCGCAGGCGCGACAGGACCGAGAACCGGGCCAGCATCTCCAGGGTGCCGGGGGCGCAGGCGGCGTCCGACAGCTCCGAGCTGGAGATCAGCTTCTCGTAGATGTGCTGCTCCTCCGTGACCCGGAGGCAGTACGGGACCTTGATCACGTAGATGCGATCGATGAAGGCCTCGTTGTTCTTGTTGGTCTTGAAGGTCTGCCACTCGGATTCGTTCGAGTGGGCCAGGATCACGCCGGTGAACGGGATCGCGCCGATATTCTCGGTGCCGACATAGTTGCCCTCCTGCGTCGCGGTGAGCAGCGGGTGCAGCATCTTGATCGGCGCCTTGAACATCTCGACGAATTCGAGAACGCCCTGGTTCGCCCGGTTGAGGCCGCCCGAGTAGGAATAGGCGTCGGGATCCGCCTGGGAGAGGGTTTCCAGCCGGCGGATATCGACCTTGCCGACCAGCGAGGAGATGTCCTGGTTGTTCTCGTCGCCCGGCTCGGTCTTGGCGATGGCGATCTGCCGCAGCCGCGAGGGCCGGACCTTGATCACCTTGAAGCGCGAGATGTCGCCGTTGAACTCGTCGAGGCGCTTGAGCGCCCAGGGGCTCATCAGGCCGGTGAGCCGGCGGCGCGGGATGCCGTAGCGCTTCTGGATCTCCTCGCCCATCGTGTCCGGCTCGAACAGGCCCAGCGGGCTCTCGAACACCGGCGAGACCTCGTCCCCGGCCTTCAGCACGTAGATCGGGTGGACCTCCATCAGCGCCTTCAGGCGCTCGGCAAGCGACGACTTGCCGCCGCCGACCGGGCCGAGCAGGTAGAGGATCTGCTTGCGCTCCTCCAGGCCCTGCGCGGCGTGGCGGAAGAACGAGACGATCCGCTCGATCGTCTCCTCCATGCCGTAGAATTCGCGAAACGCCGGGTAGGTCCGGATCGTCCGGTTCATGAAGATCCGGCCGAGGCGGGAATCCTTGGCGGTGTCCACGAATTCCGGCTCGCCGATGGCCGCCAGGATGCGCTCGGCGGCCGAGGCGTACATCAGCGGCTCGTCGCGGCAGGCCTCGAGATACTCGGAGAGCGTCATCTCCGTATCGCGGCGGGCCTCGTACCCTCGGGCGAAGCTCTGGAAAAGGTCGTTCGTCGCATGCATCGACATTCGATAACCCTCTCAGACCCTGACAGCTTCATCCTGTCTCGGCTCGGATGCAACCGACAGGCCCGCTTTTGTCGCAGCGCGGCGAACGCGCAGCCGGCCTGTCGATTGCTTGCAACACTCATCTGGCCAAAACCGAGCCTAGACGTGCTCCAACGTTGATTTCAGTCTCCTTCGAGCGAGCATTTTAGGATGAAAAACTATGCACGCGCCAGGGTTTCCTGCCTCTGCTTAGAGATCCGTGCCTTCTTTCTTGGCATCCTCCCCGGATTTTGACCCGGTCGCCCCGACGGTGATCTTGATGTTCTGGGTCTGAACTTGGCCGTCGGCGCCCTTGACCTCGAAGGTCACCTCGTCGGAGCCGGTGAAGCCGTTGTTGGGCTGGTAGAACAGGGCCTGGACCGCGGCCTCCTTGTTGGGGCAGCGGTAGCTCGCCGGCGTCTTCAGCTTGCCGACCTTGGTGATCACCGAGCCGTTCTTGGGCGCGCCCGAGACCTTGAATTCCGGCATCGGGCCCGGCGTGCAATCCTTCTTGAGATTCGGGGCGATCTCGAGTCGCACGGTCTTGCCGGGCGCCACCGTCTTCGAGCGGGTCACGGTGGTCTGGGCGAAGGCCGGGACCAGCGCCGGACCTGCGAGGATCAGGCCGCTTGCGAGCAGCGTGGCGAGCGGGCGAAGGGCGGTCATGACGGCGTCTCTCCGGTGCCGATCCGGGGTCGGATTCCGGGCTCACGGCCGGGCGCCCCTTCCATCGGTCGAGCAGCATGTGGGGACGCCGGGCACGGCCGTCGAGGGTTTTGGGATCGCTGTCCCGTCCCGGACAGAGCCGGGACGCCGAATGTTTTCCGGAACCGATCCTAGTCCTGCAGCACCGCGGCGACCACGCCGGTGACCCGCGCGATCTGGGCGGCGTCGAACTCCCCGGCGAGGGCCACGGCGAGCCGCGCCTCGACCCGGGCGCGCTCGCCGGCATCGGCGATCGGAACCGGCGGAATCTGGTCCTCGGGCAGGCGGCAGACCCGGCGGATCGTCTCGGCGGCCGCCAGCAGCTTCTCCCGATCCGGGGGGCCCATCTCCCACAGGGGATTGCGCAGGCGGCTGATCACCCGCTTGGCGTCCCGGTACTCCCGGTCGATCGAGGTCGCGGCCTCGATCTGGCTGACGAGGAACATCAGCTCGAGGACCTCGGAGGCCGCATCCGGACAGGAGCGGACGATCCGCATGAGGCGGGCCATCAGCTCCTGGCTGGGCGACAGCTTGGATTTGGGCGCGGCCATGCGGGCGTCAACGCGGGCTCCGGCAGGAAAGTTCGCCCGTTCCGCAAGATGCGTGCGCGATGCACCTCACACGGCCTGCGCGAGGCCGCGGCGAGACTCACACGTCCCGGTCGTAGGGCCGGCACAGCCCGTCGAGCAGGGACCGGCAGGCGTGCAGATCCTCCAGCACGCCCAGAAGGGCGGCGCGGTCGGGGGTGTCGGCCCGGATCCCGGCATCGAGGCCGCCCTCGACCTCCTGGATCTGCGGCTCGGCGGCCTTGGCCTCGCCCCGGCCCACCGCCTGGACGAAGCGGATGCCGTTCTCCTTGAGCACCCGCTGGGCGCCCGCGATGGTGTAGCGCTGCACGTAGAGGAGCTGCCGGATGCCGGCGACCAGCTCGACATCCTGGGGCCGGTAATAGCGCCGGCCGCCCGCCCGCTTCACCGGGCGGATCTGGCCGAATCGGGTCTCCCAGAACCGCAGGACGTGCTGGGGCACGTCGAGCTCCTCGGAAACCTCGCTGATCGTGCGGAAGGCGCCGGCGCTCTTCTCGCCGATCGGTTCGAGCGGCGTGTCGGCGGCGAGGGCTGGAGGCATGGCTGTCTGACGATCGGCGGGGAGTGGACGATCTTGCCGGCCCGCGCGGCCGGGCTCAAGCCTTACCGAGGGTTGAAAGGATATTGTTTATCGTCTCGGGGCGACAGAAGCCCGATCCTCGCGTCTCCCTCCCCCGCTGCGGGCGACGGAGAGCGCGCCATCGCTGGAGAAACGGCCGCTCAGGCGTCCTCGTCGTGCTTGTCCAGCCCGTTGATCGCCTGGCCGTTGATCTTGGCCTTGAGCACGTTGGAGGGCTTGAACACCATCACCTGGCGGGGCTCGATCGCGACCTCGACGCCGGTCTTGGGGTTGCGGCCGACGCGCTTGCCCTTGCTGCGCACCACGAAGGAGCCGAACGAGGACAGCTTGACCGTCTCGCCGGCGGCCAGGCAGGCGCAGATCTCCGACAGCACGGTCTCGACCAGCGCGGCGGATTCGGTCCGCGACAGGCCCACCTGGTGGTAGACGGCCTCGCTCAAGTCGGCGCGCGTCACCGTCTTGCCTGCCATGCCGTGTCCCCTCGCCCGCTCTTCTCTTCCGGCAGCCCACAGGGGCGGCGAACCTCGCCGCACCGTAAGCTGAAGGTGTATCCCTATGATCCGGCACGCTAATCGGCGCCCGCCGCCCGGTCAACCGCGGGGAGGCGTGGAATCGCTCCAGCCGCTCACCAGCGGATCAGCGCCGCGCCCCAGCTGAACCCGCCGCCGATCGCCTCGATCATCACGAGGTCGCCGGGCTGGATCCGGCCGTCCCGCCGGGCGACGTCGAGGGCCAGCGGAATCGAGGCGGCCGAGGTGTTGCCGTGGCGGTCGACGGTCAGCACGATCTTCTCCCGGGCGATGCCCAGCTTGTCGGCCGAGGCCTCGATGATCCGGCGGTTGGCCTGGTGGGGCACGAACCAGTCGAGGTCCTCCGCGGTCAGGCCGGCCTGCGCGAAGGCGTCGGCGATCACGTCGGTGACCTGCCCGACCGCGAACCGGAACACCTCGCGCCCCTCCATGCGCAGCCGCCCGGTGGTGCCGGTGGAGCCCGGCCCGCCATCGACGTAGAGCTTGTCCCGGTGCCGACCGTCGGAGCGCAGGCTGGCGCAGAGCACGCCCCGGTCGCCCGCATCGGCGCGCGCCTCCAGCACCACCGCCCCGGCGCCGTCGCCGAACAGCACGCAGGTTGTGCGGTCCTCCCAGTCGACGATGCGCGAGAAGGTCTCGGCGCCGATCACCAGGGCCCGGCGGGCCGAGCCGGTGGTCAGGAACTTGTCGGCGGTGGAGACCGCGAACACGAAGCCGGCGCAGACCGCCTGCAGGTCGAAGGCCGCCCCGTGATGGATGCCGAGCGCCGCCTGGATCTGGGTCGCGGTGGCCGGGAAGGTGTGGTCGGGGGTCGAGGTCGCGCAGATCACGAGGTCGATGTCGTCGGCGGTCAGGCCGGCATCGTCGAGGGCGGCCTGGGCGGCCCGGGCGCCGAGGACCGAGGTGGTCTCGCTCGCATCGGCGATGTGGCGCTGGCGGATGCCGGTGCGCTGGACGATCCACTCGTCCGAGGTGTCGACCCGCTCGGTCAGGGCGGCGTTGGTCACCACCTGGGCGGGCAGGCTCGACCCGGTTCCGACCACCACCGAGCGCAGCGCCTGCGGAGAATCTGTGCGGAGGGCTGACATCGCTTTCCTTCCCGGACGGTGGGCTTGGACATTCCCGCCGGCCGTCAACGCCTTGACCATGTTACGCGAATCGCCCTCCCCTCGCGGATCTGGGAGGCATACGCGGTCGTGTTTTGTTTGAACGCCCCAGACCGGATGGCGGGTCCGCCCCTGTGTCGGTCGGTTTGCGGTCGGATCGCCCGCCCGACGATCCCATCCGTCATTGCGAGCGCAGCGAAGCAACCTAGGGATACGTCACCTTCGGGGATCGCCCGCTGCACCGGGTTGCTTCGCTGCGCTCGCCATGATGGGGACGGCGCTACGCGTCTCTTGAACGGAAGCTTCGTCAGGTGCGCTCGAAGAAGGCCCGTTTCCATCTCGTACTTCTGCGGACGCTCAAGCCGGCGCCAGGACCGCCGTCTGGTCGAGCATCTCGCGGATCGTGCGGATCATGTCCTGGCGGGCCATGTCGTGGGCCAGGTCGATCGCCGCGGCGAAGCCCTGCGCGTTCTCCGAGCCGTGGCTCTTGATCACGATGCCCTCCAGCCCGAGGAACACGCCGCCATTGGCACGGCTCGGATTCATCTTGTCCTTCAGGGCCTTGAACGCCTGGCGGGCGAACAGCGCGCCGATCTTGGCCGCGAGCGTCCGGGTCATGGCCGAGCGCAGATAGCTGCCGATCTGCTTGGCCGTGCCCTCGGCGGTCTTGAGCGCGATGTTTCCCGTGAAACCTTCCGTGACGACCACGTCGACGGTGCCGCGCCCGAGATCCGTGCCCTCGACGAAGCCGTGATAGGTCAGCCCCGGGCTGTCCATCTCGCGCAGCAGCCGCGCCGCTTCCTTGACCGCCTCGTTGCCCTTCATCTCCTCGGTGCCGACGTTGAGCAGGCCGACGGTCGGCTTGTCGAGGTCGAACACGATGCGGGCCATGGCCGAGCCCATCACGGCCATCTCGACGAGGTGCTCCGCGTCGGTGCCGATGGTGGCGCCGACATCGAGCACGACGCTCTCGCCGCGCACGGTCGGCCACAGGCAGGCGATGGCCGGGCGCTCGATGCCCGACATGGTCTTCAAGCAGATCTTCGACATCGCCATGAGCGCGCCGGTGTTGCCGGCCGACACGCAGGCATCGGCCTGGCCGTCGCGCACCGCCTGGATCGCCTGCCACATCGAGGACTTGCCCCGGCCCTGGCGCACCGCCTGGCTGGGCTTGTCGTCCATGGCGACGGCCACGCTCGTATGGCGGATCTCGACGCAATCCTTCAGCCGCGGCTCCTTGGCGACCAGCGGGGCAATCACCGCCTCGTCGCCGAACAGCAGGAAGGTCATGCCGGGATGGCGCTCACGGGCCAGCGCGGCGCCGGGCACGACGGTCGAGGGCCCGTGGTCGCCGCCCATGGCGTCGAGCGAGATGCACACGCGTTGGGACATGTCTTTGCGGGTCGCGGTCTCGGCAGGGGGAACGGCGGCGGAACGGACGAGAGCCGCCCGCCAAGCGCGGCGGACCATAGCGATACCGGCCCGCCGGGCAAATGAAATCGGGCCGGTCGGGTCGGGCAATTGTTTCGGGGCGGGCGGGGCTGGAGCTTTGCGGGGGGATCCCGAGCAATCCTAATACCCCCCCTCATCCTGAGGTGCGGCCGCGTCGCGGTCGCCTCGAAGGAGGCCTCCAGGGATCGCGCGGCCGGCTGGAGGGCTCCTTCAAGGCCTCCGCCGCACGCCGGCACCTCGGGATGAGGGGGTGGCTTGGATGCCCCTCGGCAGAAACCTGCCGCTCAATCCTGCTTTCGCTCAGGGACCGTGCCAGGGCAGGGCCGCCGTCACCCCTCCCCGTCGCGGAGCCGGCGCAGCGCGTCGAAGGGACCCGCATCCTCGCCGACCACCACGGGCTCGAAGGCGATGCCGGGCTTGCGCGGATAGGGGTCGAGGCCCAGCGCCAGGAACTCGGCCGTGAGCGCGCCGAAATCGATCCGGCCGCCGATCAGCGGATCGGGCACCTCGACATCCTCGGCGTCCGTGCCGGCGAGCTGGTCGGTATCGGTGAACACCACCTCCACCGGCTCGCGGACCGGCCCCTCGAACGGCTCGAGGCTGACCGTGCAGATCTGCGTCACCACGGCTTCGACCGTGCCGGTCACGGTCATCCGGTTGGTCGAGCCCGAGATCTCGAATCGCCCGACGAGGTCGCGGATGGCGGGAATCTTGAAGTCGGCGGCGAGCGCCGTGCATTCGGCCGGGCTCGCCTCGACGGTGACGGCGCCCCGGCCCTGCGGCAGGCGCTCGACATTGACCCAGCGCGCGAGCGGCCCGCTCTCCGGGCCCGTACGGTGTCTCATATCCTGTCTCCGGTCGGGGCCGGCGCGAAGGCGTCCGGCTCCGGGAAGGGCGGCCCGGCAGCGAGCAGCCCGTCGAGGTGTTCCGTCGCCAGCGCCGCGTCGGCCGCCAGCACGTAGGCGGCGAGGCCCGCCGCGTCACCCTCCCCGCCGAGGACGTTGCGGGCGAGCACGACGGCGAGGGCGGCGGCGTCGCCGGAATCCAGCGCCGCGTCGTAGCCCGTGGCCCGCCCGTAGAAGGCGGCGCCGAGCTTCTTCATCCGCTTGCCGACGCCCATATCGCCGACGCCGAGCTCGCGCAAAGACGCGTCGAGCTGGGTGAAGACCGAATTCACCAGATCCTGCGCCACGTCGGCGGCGGGGGCCGGCAGCCGGTTGAGCCGGCGCAGGACCAGGATCACGTGCAGGCACAGGGCCTCGAACCGGCCCTCGACCGTGTCGGGCACGGCGAGCCGCGTGTACAGGCCCGGCTGCCGCGCCGCCGCGCTGATGGCCGTGTGCAGCCCCTCGACGGCCCGCCGCCGGGCGTTGTCGCGACGGAACAGCCCGGCGATCATCGGTGCCTCGCAGAGGGGAAAACCCGGCCGCGGCCGCGGTGGGTAGGCCGGCCCTGTGGCCAAGCTTGCCTTGTCAAAGCCATATCCCCGCGGTACGGCAACCCACGCCCAAGGCGCAAGCGCCGTCGGAGACATGGACCGGCGGCGGCCTGCGTCGCTCGTCCGTCAACACGCTCTCTGGGGGCCCGATGCGGCGCCGTCTCGTCCAGTCCTTTGCGCGCCTCGCGCTGCTCGGCCTCACGGGCGCCGGCCTCGCCGGCTGCGTCGGCGAAGAGCTGCGCCACGGCTACCAGATCGACCAGGCGGCGCTCGCCACGATCAAGCCCGGCATGAGCCCCGAGCAGGTGCTGCAGATCCTCGGCACGCCGTCGACGGTCTCCACGGTGGGCAACAAGTCCTGGTATTACATCTCCCAGAACACCAGCCGGACGATCATGTTCCTGGGTGAGCAGGTCGAGGACCAGAAGGTCACGGCGGTCTACTTCACCCCCGGCTTCAAGGTCGAGCGCGTGGCGCTCTACGGCCTGCAGGACGGCCGGGTGTTCGACTTCATCGAGCGCACCACGCCGACCAGCGGCGCCGACCGGGCCTTCCTCAGCCAGCTGTTCCGCGGCCTGACCCGCTACGAGCCGTTCGGCACCGGTAAGGGCACCAGCGTCGTCCCGGGCGCCAACCGCGGCCTCTGAACACAAGCCGGGAATTTCCAAAGGGCTTAGCCCTTCGGCGGGGTTCAGGAGTGGAGCCATCGCGGTTCGCAGGGCTCCGCCCTGCACCCGCAAAAGGTCGGGGACCTTTTGAAACCCCGACCTGTGTCAGGCCTGTTCGGGCCCGCGCAGCAGGCCCGCGATCTCGGCCGGCTCGGCGAAGAGATGGTCCGGGCCGAGCGCCGCCAGCGCGCCGGCATCGGTGTAGCCCCAGGCCACCGCCCCGAACGGGCAGCCGAGCGCCCGCGCGGCCTCGAAATCCCGCACCTCGTCACCGATGCACAGGGCCCGTTCCGGCGGAACGCCGCGGCGCGCCAGGAGCGCCCGGAGCCGCTGCGCCTTGCCGAACAGCGAGGCGCCGCAGGCATAGGCGTCGATCCGGCCGGCATTCTCGGGGCCGAGCACCCGGCGGATGGTGTCGGCGCGGTTCGACGACAGGATCGCCAGCGGCACCCCGGCCTCCTGCACGCCGGCCAGCATCGCCGGCACCCCGGAAAACAGCGTGATCTGGGCCGCGTCGCGGGCGGCGAGCGCGTGCATGTGGCGGGCGATGAAGGGCAGCTTCCAGCGCGGGATGCCGAGATGGGCCACGATCGCCCGGGCGCCCTGCAGCCGCAGCGCATCGACCTCGTGAGCCTCGACCCGGCGGAAGCGGTAGCGGTCGGCGACGCCGTTCAGGACCGAGCAGAACCAGGCGAAGCTGTCGGCGAGCGTGCCGTCGAAATCGAGCACGACGAGAGAGGGCCCGGCCTCGCCGGGGCGGCGCGCCATGTCAGTGGCGGAGATTCGCCAGCGGCATGCTGAGCCGCATCAGCAGGCCCTCCGGGGCCCAATCGTGCTCCAGCACGCCGTCGAGCTGGCCGGCGACGCTGCGCTCGGCCAGCACGGTGCCGAATCCCTGGCGGGAGGGTCTTCCCGTCACCGGGGGCCCGCCGGCCTCGGCCCAGGTGAGGGTGTAGCGCTCGCCGTCGCGCAGCCCGCTCAAGCTGACGCCGCCCTCCTTGGTGGAGAGCCCGCCATACTTCATCGCGTTGGTGGCCTGCTCGTGCATGATCAGCGCGAGCGCCGTGGCGGTGCGCTCGCCGATCTCGGCATCGTCGCCGGAGATCGCCACCCGGGCCCGGCCGCCCTCCTCGTAGGCGGCCATGATCAGGCGCATCAGCCCGAGCACGGTCTGGCCCGCGACCTCGGGGGCGCTGTCGGGGGAATGCGGGCGGACATATTCGTGGGCCCGGGCCAGGGCGCCGAGCCGCTCCCGGAAGGCGGAGGCGAACGGCTTGGCCGCCGGATCGCTGCGGGCGGTGAGCGCCGCCAGGCCGCCGACCACGGCGAAGATGTTCTTGATCCGGTGCGACAGCTCGCGGATCAGCAGGTCGCGGGCCTCCTCGGCGCGCTTGGCCTCGCGCAGGTCCCGGGTGACGGTGGCGTAGCCGATCTCGGCACCGGTCGGGTCGCGCACCGGGAAGATGTTGTACAGGACCGCGACCGCCTCGCCCGTGCCGAAATGCCGGAAGGCGAGCTCGCCCTCCCAGTAGCCTTTCTGCTGCACCGCCGGCAGCACGGTCTCGGCCAGGACCCGGCGGCTCTCCGGGGAGAAGAAATCCTCCATCCGGTGCCGGCGGGCGGCGGCGAGGTCGGGCAGCCCGACCAGCGCCAGGGCGGCCTCGTTGAGATGCGTGACGGCACCGCCCAGCGTGTAGAGGCCGATGAAATCCTTGGAGGCCTCGACGATGGCGGCGAGCTTGCGCGCCTCGGCCTCGGCCCGCTTCAGGTCGTCGATATCGGTGCAGGTGCCGAACCAGCGCTCGATCCGCCCCTCGGCGTCGCGGATCGGCATGGCCCGGCCCAGCGTCCACCGGTAGGCGCCGTCGCGATGGCGCAGGCGGTACTCGATCTCGTAGGGCTCGCCGGTCTCCAGCGAGTGGCGCCAGCGCGTCCAGGCCCGCTCCTGGTCGTCCGGGTGGAACACGTCGTTCCAGCCCTCGCCGTCGGTCGAGCCGTAGGGCATGCCGGTGAACTCGTACCAGCGGTCGTTGTAATAGTCGTGGAACCCGTCCGGCAGGGTTGTCCAGACCATCTGGGGCATCGCCGCGGTCATGACCCGGAAGCGGCGCTCGCTGGCGGCGAGCTCGGCCTCCCGGGCGGCGACCTGGGCGTGGGTCCGCCGGTATTCCAGCAGGGTCGAGATCTGGCGGGCCAGGGCGGTCAGGGTCGCGGTCTGGGCGGCGTCGAGCCCCTCGGGCCGGGGCGTCCGGTCGAGGACGCACAGAGCCCCGAGCGGAATCCCTTGCGTGCCCCGGATCACCGCCCCGGCGTAGAAGCGGAAGCCCGGGCCGCCGGTCACCAGCGGGTTGTCGATGGTCCGCGGGTCGTCGGCGAGATCCGGGATGATCAGGCTCTCGCCGGCCTCGATCGTGTGGGCGCAGACCGAGCAGTTGATCGGCAGCTCGCGCTTGCCCAGGCCGAATTCCGACTTGAACCATTGCCGCTCGGCATCGACCAGGCTGACCAGGGCCACCGGCGCCCGGCAGACATGGGCGGCGATCCGGACGAGGTCGTCGTAGAGCGGCTCCGGCTCGCTATCGAGGATGGCGAGGTCGTGCAGTTCCGCGAGCCGGTCCGCTCTGCTCCAGCGCCGGTCGGTCGGTTCGAAATCCGCGCGTGTATTGGGGGGCGGCGCATCCATGGTCTCGCGCTCAAATAGGCGCGTGACAGGCGGCTGCATAGGCATCGCCGCAGATTAAGGTTTTCACGGTCCCGTTTCCGGGCTGCCGGGCAGCGTAATCCAACCGTCGAGACCGGCGCCACGGACCGGATCGGGCCGGGGCGCGTGAAACACTGCGAGCACAAGCGCGCCGGGACATATGGGGCGACCGCTCCCGCCCCTGCGCGCCAGAGAGGCGACGGCAGCGCAGGACGTGTCCTCGGAAACCATCGCTCCGCGACCACCGCGGTACCGGACCCCGTCGCGCGGGCTCCGGTACCGCGTCGACCCGGGTCAGGCCGCCCGGGCTTCGTCCAGGGTCGGATAGTCGGTGTAGCCCTTCGGTCCCTGGCTGTACCAGGTCGCAGCCTCGTCCTTGGCGAGCGGCGCACCCTTGGCGATGCGCTCGACCAGGTCCGGGTTGGCGATGTAGGTCCGGCCGAACGCGATCGCGTCGGCCTCGCCGGCATCCAGCACCTTCTGGCCGCTGATCCCGTCGTAATCGGCGTTGAGGATCATCGGGTTGCGGAACACCTTGCGCATCGCCGGGGCGATCGGCGGGTGGTCGGCCTTGCCGAAGGTCCCGTCGGGGCCGGGCTCGCGCATCTCCAGAAAGGCGATGCCGCTGTCGGCCAGCGCCTGGGCGGCGGCCACGAACAAGGGCTCCGGATCCGAATCGTTGCAGCCCTGGATTTCGCCGTTCGGCGACAGGCGCACGCCGGTGCGCTCGGGCCCGGCGACGCCGGCGACCGCGTCAGTCACCTCGCGCAGCAGCCGCACGCGGTTGGCGATGGAGCCGCCATACTGGTCGGTGCGGTGGTTGGTGCCGTCGCGCAGGAACTCGTCGATCAGGTAGCCGTTCGCGGCGTGGATCTGCACCCCGTCGAACCCGGCCGCGATGGCGTTGGCGGTGGCGCGCTCGTAATCGGCGAGCAGCCGCGGGATCTCGGCGACCTCAAGCGCACGCGGTTCGGCATAGGGCTTCTTGCCCGAATAGGTGTGCGCCTGGTCCGGGGCGACGATGGCCGAGGGCGCGACAGGCTTGGCGCCGCCCAAAAAGTCCGGATGGACCAGCCGGCCCATATGCCAGATCTGGCAGACGATCTTGCCGCCGCGATCGTGCACGGCCTTCACGATCGGCCGCCAGGCATCGACCTGTTGGTCGGACCAGATGCCCGGCGCGAAGGGCCAGCCCAGGCCTTCCTGGGAGATGCCGGTGGCCTCGGTGAGGATCAGGCCGGCGCCGGCGCGCTGGGCGTAATACTCGACCATGAGCGGGGTCGGGACATGCTCACGGGTGGCGCGGCCGCGGGTGAGCGGGGCCATGAAAATCCGGTTCTTCGCCTCGATGGCGCCGATGCGGATCGGGTCTAGCAGGGACGGCATGGAAACCTCGTGCTGGTGCGGCGGCGCCGCCCGTCAGTCAGACGCCGAGGTGGCGTCGCTGCGCGGTGATGCCAGGGTGCAGCGCAGCACCGGGGCTCGGTCCGTGCGCGAGCGCACGTCTCAGGGGGGTGGGATCATCCTCGCGGTTTCGGAACTATGGGCGGGTGAGACTCGGCGGATCGAGGACGCCTAGGGCGAGCGCGCCATCCGATAGAGCGATATCGAAGGCCGACTGGCTGATGTGCCGGCCTGGAAAGCCAACAGGCTTTCGGATGTCCCATCCGCCGCCTTCATCCTGAGGCGCCCGCGTAGCGGGCCTCGAAGGAGGTTTCCGCTTCGCTCCGCTGCTTCAGGAGGATGGCACGGGCGGGATGTTCGCCCAGACCTCGTCGTGGCCTCACCGTCATTGCGAGCGCAGCGAAGCAACCCAAGGACACGCGACCTTCACCAATCGCGCGCTGCGCGTAAGCCCGGCGCGGATCGGCGCCGGGCCCCGCCCCTCAATAATGCGCCAGCACCGCCAGCAGCAGCAGGGCGATGATGTTGGTGATCTTGATCGCCGGGTTCACTGCGGGGCCGGCCGTGTCCTTGTAGGGGTCGCCCACCGTGTCGCCGGTCACCGCGGCCTTGTGGGCGTCGGAGCCCTTGCCGCCGTGGTGGCCGTCCTCGATGTACTTCTTGGCGTTGTCCCAGGCGCCGCCGCCCGAGGTCATCGAGACCGCGACGTAGAGGCCGGTGAGGATCACCCCGAGCAGGCTCGCGCCCACCGTGGCGAAGGCCTGGCTCTTGCCCGCGATGAGCTGGATCACGAAGAACAGCACGATCGGCGACAGGACCGGCAGCAGCGACGGGACGATCATCTCCTTGATCGCCGCCCGGGTCAGCATGTCGACCGCGCGGCCGTAATCCGGCCGGTCGGTGCCCTGCATGATCCCGGGCTTCTCCCGGAACTGGCGCCGGACCTCCTCGACCACCGCGCTCGCCGCCCGGCCCACCGCCGTCATGGCGATGCCGGCGAACAGGAACGGGATCAGGCCGCCGAGCAGCAGCCCGACCACCACGTAGGGGTTGGACAGGGAGAAATCGACGCTGACGCCCTGGAAGAACCGGTACTGCGTCGGGCTCGCATTGGCGATGAAGTAGTTCAGGTCGGACGTGTAGGCGGCAAACAGCACCAGGGCGCCGAGGCCGGCGGAGCCGATCGCGTAGCCCTTGGTCACCGCCTTGGTGGTGTTGCCGACTGCGTCGAGCGCGTCCGTGGACTTGCGGACGTCCGGGGGCAGGCCGGCCATCTCGGCGATGCCGCCGGCATTGTCGGTGACCGGCCCGAAGGCGTCGAGCGCCACGATGAAGCCCGCCAGCGCCAGCATGGCGGTGACCGCGATGGCGATGCCGAACAGGCCGGCCAGCGCATGGGTCGCGATGATGCCGGCCACGATCACGATGGCCGGGAGCGCGGTGGATTCGAGCGAGATCGCCAGGCCCTGGATCACGTTGGTGCCGTGGCCGGTCACCGAGGCGTCGGCGATGGACTTCACCGGGCGGAAATTGGTGCCGGTGTAGTACTCGGTGATCACCACGATCAGCGCCGTGATGGCGAGCCCGATCACCGCGCAGCCGAACAGGCCGCCCGACGTGAAGGTCACGCCCGTCGAGGTCGTGAAGGCGGTGGAGAAGCCGCCCAGCAGGGTCAGGTTGACGAGGGCGATCGCCGCCACCGAGAGCACGCCCGCGGTGATCAGCCCCTTGTACAGGGCGCCCATGATCGACTGGTTGGCGGAAAGCCGCACCGCGTAGGTGCCGGCGATCGAGGTGACGATGCAGGCCGCCCCGATGGCCAGCGGATAGAGCATCATCGGCTCGAGCACCGCCCGGCCGCTGCCGGTGGGGCCGGAGAAGAAGATCGCGGCCAGCACCATGGTGGCCACGATGGTCACCGCGTAGGTCTCGAACAGGTCGGCGGCCATGCCGGCGCAATCGCCGACATTGTCGCCGACATTGTCCGCGATGGTCGCCGGGTTGCGGGGATCGTCCTCCGGGATCCCGGCCTCGACCTTGCCGACGAGGTCGCCGCCGACATCCGCGCCCTTGGTGAAGATGCCGCCGCCGAGCCGGGCGAAGATCGAGATCAGCGAGGCGCCGAATCCGAGCGCCACCAGCGCGTCGATCACCTCGCGGCTCGACGGGTCAAGCCCGGCGCCGCGGGTGAGGTAGAGGTAGTAGAGAGCCACCCCCAGCAGGGCGAGGCCGGCCACCAGCATGCCCGTCACCGCGCCGGACTTGAACGCCATGTCGAGGCCGGCGCCCAGCGAGGTCGAGGAGGCCTGGGCGGTGCGGACATTGGCGCGCACCGAGACGTTCATGCCGATGAAGCCGGCCGCCCCCGACAGGACCGCGCCGATCAGGAAGCCGACCGCGACCTTGATCCCGAGGAACACCGCCAGCAGCACGAACAGCACCACGCCGACCAGGCCGATAGTGAGGTATTGCCGCTTCAGATAGGCCTGCGCGCCCTCCGCGATGGCGGCGGCGATCTCCTGCATGCGCTGGGTGCCGGCATCCCGCCGCATCACGTCGAGGATCGTGACGATGCCGTAGGCGACGGCGCAGAGCCCGCCCACGATGATCAAGGTCAAAGGGATCATGCTCTCTACCGTCCTTATTTTTATCGTGCCTGGCGGGGGCTTGTGATTGGTGTCGAGCTTGACCGCCCGGAGACGGTCATGGGACGTGGCGCTCGATTCGGGGCATTCCTTCCCAAAGGTTCGTCTTGGCGCGACCATTGCCGACAGGGTGACCGGTTCGGCGACGTGGACGCGTCTCGGCAGAGGATTAGAATCGGACCGATCATGGCGTGATCGATCCGACTCTAGTTGCCAAACTTCGCCGGTGAGCGCAAACGCCGCATCCGATGTTGTTGGCACTGCAGCGTGCGAATGCTGCACTGCATTGATGAACGGCGCGGCTTTGCTGCGAAGGCTCTGCGCCGGGACGCGGATCGCGCGGCCTCCTCTCGTCGAGGGGATGGCTGCCGATGGGACCGGATTCGTCGCCGGATCGCGGGGCTTAACCCACGGTTAACCATACGGCCTTCTACTTTCGGTTGTATAACCGGATGGGGCTGGACATGAGCAGCGACCAGGTCGCCAAGCTGGCGGCGACGATCGAGGTGTTGACCGGAGCGGTGCATTTCTTGATCGCCGAGCGGGTCGCGGCCCAGCCGGAGGCGATCCAGGGCGAGCTGCTGCACATCCTGCAGCGGGCCCTCTCGACGCCGCCCCGCCCGGAGGAGGCGCTGACCGGCCGCTCCGCGCTGACGCCCGGCGACCTGGCCCTGTGGATGCCGATCGTGGCCGCCGGGATGATGGACGAGGTCCGCCGCCAGATCGGCCGCCAGCCCGAGGGCGTGACCCACATCGTCCTCGGCCGGACCAGCCCGGGCCCCGCCTCAGAAGTGGCTGAACGCCCCAGCCGCGAACACGCGCGCGGTGCCGTCGCCCATTTCGAAGCCGGGCGGGCCGTCGCCTGAGGTGACGGTGCCGATGGCGGTGAGCGGGATCCCGGCCTGCGCCGCCTCGGCGAGGAGGGCGTCGAGGGTTTCCGGGGCGACCGTGCAGAGAATTTCGTAATCGTCGCCGCCGGTCAGGATCGGCTCGATCAGGCCGGGCTCCGCGTCCCGCGCCCGGGCGGCGGCCTCCGAGAGCGGCACGGTCCCGATCCGGGCGGTCCGGCCGGCGCCCAGCATCTTGGCGAGGTCGCCGGCGAGCCCGTCCGACACGTCCATCGCGGCCGAGGCGTGACGGCGGATCGCGGCCGCCAAGGCGAGGCGCGGGCGCGGATGCAGGTAGCGGTCGGCCAGCAGCGCCTGCTGCGCCGGATCGAGGGAGGTCGCCCAGGCCGCCTCCGGCTCCAGGCGCAGGCGCAGCCCGAGCGCGGCGTCGCCGATCGTGCCGCTGACGCAGATCCGGTCGCCGACCCGCGCGGTGCCGCGCCGGACGATGCCGCCGGACGGCACCTCGCCGAACGCGGTGACCCCGATCAAGGCCGGCCCGCCGGACCGCACCGTGTCGCCGCCGAGCAGCGGGCAGCCGGCCTCGTCGGCCGCCGCCCCGAGCCCCTCGGAGAAGCCCGCGAGCCAGGCCTCGGTCCAGTCGTCGGGCAGCGCCAGGGTCAGCAGGAAGCCGCGCGGCACCGCGCCCTTGGCGGCGATGTCGGACAGGTTCACCCCAAGCGCCTTGCGGGCGATCGAGGCCGGGGGATCGTCGGAGAAGTAGTGGATCCCGGCCACCACCACGTCGGCAGTGACCACGAGATCGTGCCCGGGGGTCGGGGTCAGGGTCGCGGCATCGTCCCGCAGCCCGTCCGCCCCCGGCCCCGCCAGGGGGGCGAAGTAGCGGGCGATCAGCCCCTCCTCGGAGGCGCGATCCGGCCCGGCCACGGCTTAGGCCTTCTTGGGGGCGGGCTTTCCGGGGCCCGGCTTGCCGGCAGACTTGCCGCCGCCTTTGGGCGCGCTGACCTCGCCCGGACGGACCTCCCGGGCGACCCGGTCGAGCACGGCGTTGACGAGACCCGGCTCGTCGGCGGTGTAGAAGCTGTGGGCCACGTCGACATATTCCGAGATTGCGGCCGGTGCCGGCACGTCGGGCCGGAACAGGAGCTCGTAGGCCCCCGCCCGCAGGATCGCCCGCAGCACGATCTCGATCCGCCGCAGCGGCCAGCCCTGGGCCAAAGCCTGGTCGAGCTTCTGGTCGATCGCCCGCTGCTCCTCGACCGTGCCGCGCAGTAGGTCGCGGAAGAAGGCGGTCTCGGCCTTGGGATGCACGATCCCGTCCACCTCCTGGCCAATCCAGAAGGCCTCGAACTCGGCGAGCGCGTCGAGGACGCCCTTGCCGGAAATGTCCATCTCGTAGAGCGCCTGCACCACGGCGAGGCGCGCGCCGCTGCGCGGGCTGATGGCGCGGGCGGTCTCCTGGGCGGCGCTGTCGGCGCTGTCCGGGGTGGCGTCGTCCGGCCTGGTTTCGGTGGTCCCGGTCATGTCGGTTCTCGTTATCGCGGGCGCGCCGCCTCGGCCGCGCGCTTGAGGGCGAGCACCCCGAGCGCCGCCTCGGCCGCGCCGCCGCCCTTGTTCATCTCGGCGACCCGGGCGCGTTCCAGCGCCTGCGCCTCGGTCTCGACCGTGAGGATGCCGTTGCCGAGCGGTAGCCGGCGCTGGACCGAGAGGTCCATCAGGGCGCGGGCGCTCTCGCCGGCCACGATGTCGTAATGCCCGGTCTCGCCGCGGATGACGCAGCCCAGCGCCACCACGGCGTCGTAGTCGTCCGCCAGGATCGCCACCGCGGCGGGGATCTCCAGGGCGCCCGGCACCGTGACCACGGTGGCGTGCGCGGCGAACGCCTCGATCACCGCGAGCGCGCCGGCCAGCAACTCGTCGGCGAGCGCCTCGTAGTAGCGCGCCTCGACGACGAGGATGCGGGCGCCGGCGAGCGCCGGATCCGCGGGCATCGGCGCCGTGGCGGCGCGGGTATGGGCGACCATGGCTTCGTCCGGTCGGTTTTTCGGGGGTTGGCGGGGCGCCGCGCGTCGGGCGCCCACGGGATAGAGGGACGGTTAGACCGAAGCGGCCGGCGCGACAAGCGCCGGGGGCGCTACCGCACCAGCGGCTGCAGCGGCGGCGGCCCGTCCTCTGGCAGCGCCGTGCGGGCGACGTTCATGGTCATGGCGAGCAGCGCGTAGTAGCCGTTGATGCCGGTGAGATCGATCGCGCCCTGCTCGCCGAACTGCGCGACCACGGCGGCGTAGGTGGCGTCGCTCACCGCACGGTTGTGCTGCAGCTCGATCGAGAACGCGTAGGCGAGCGCCTCCTCGGCGCTCATCGTGTCGGGGCGCCGCCCCTCTTCCAGGGCCTGTGCGGTCTCGGGCGCGACCCCGGCCTTGAGGGCGATCGGGTGGTGGATCTGCCACTCGACCTGCTGGCTCCACAACCGGGCGACGATCAGGATCACGAACTCGCTGATCCGCAGCGGCAGGGCGCTGCCGTAGCGCAGGTACAGCCCCATGCGGCTGGCGCATAGCATAAGCTCGGGACTGCGCAGCAGCGGGACGAACGGCCCGAAGACCGGGACCCCGCGCTCGGCCCGGAACGCCTCCGCGGCCGCGGCCTGCGCCGCCGAGAGGGTCTCGGCGGGGATCTCCGGCAGGCGGTCCGTATCCGTCATGGCTTGCCCCATCTCCCGTACCGTACGCGCGTGACGCACTCTGGATTTTCGAGGCCTGTCAGCCTAGACCCGTCCGGCTCACCGGGACGACGAGCGCCCGATCCGGACGCGATCCGAAACCCCGCCAGCGAGGCTTACGGCTTTGGCCCTCCCCGTCAACGAACGCCGGCGCATCATGCTGCTCACGGGCGCGAGCCGGGGCATCGGCCACGCCACGGTCAAGCGCTTCTCGGCGGCCGGCTGGCGGGTCATCACCTGCTCGCGCCACGCCTTCCCCGAGAACTGCCCCTGGGAGATGGGTCCCGAGGACCACCTCCAGGTCGATCTCGCGGACGCGCAGGACACGATGCGCGCCATCGAGGAGGTCCGGGGCCGGCTCGACGCCGAGGGCGGCGTGCTGCACGCCCTGGTCAACAATGCCGGCATCTCGCCCAAGGGACCGGGCGGCGAGCGCCTGGGGGCCCTGGCCACCGAGTTCGACGGCTGGCAGCGGGTGTTCCAGGTCAACGTCTTCGCCACGATCCTGCTCGCCCGGGGCCTGCGCGACGAGCTCGCCCGCGCCCGGGGCTCGATCGTCAACGTCACCTCGATCGCCGGCTCCAGGGTCCACCCCTTCGCGGGCGCGGCCTACGGCACCTCCAAGGCGGCCCTGGCCGGCCTGACCCGCGAGATGGCCGCCGATTTCGGCCCCCTCGGCGTGCGGGTGAACGCGATCTCCCCCGGCGAGATCGACACCTCGATCCTGTCGCCCGGCACGGAAAAGCTCGTGGAGCAGATCCCGCAGCGGCGGCTCGGCACCCCGGACGAGGTCGCCAAGGCAATCTACTTCCTGTGCACCGACGCCTCGTCCTACGTGAACGGGGCCGAGCTGCACATCAACGGCGGCCAGCACGTTTGACCCGGCGATCCGGGCGGCCGACCGCCATGCGCCACACTCCGGCCGTCGGGCGCCGAAGCTTCGCGATCCTCCTCGGCCTGAGTCTGTGCGCGCCGCTCGCCCCTGCCCGCGCGGAGGCGCCGGGCGTCCGGATCCTGGACCTGCCCTTCACGGTGCGGGCCCTGCGCGGGCCGCGCAGCGAGGCCGCGGTCTCGGTGGCGACCTCCGGCCTGCTGCCGATCGCCGGCGCAAAATCCGACCCGTCGGCGGGTGACGAGGAGAGCGCCCCGATCGCGGTGGTCTGGGGCGAGGACGGCGGCGCGGTGCTCAACGTGGTCGACGGCGCGGTCACGGTCCGGCCGATCGGCCGCGACGCCGTCGAGGGACTGACCGCCGCCGAGACGCCGCGGGGCGCCCTGCCGGGCTCGCGCCGGGTCCTGGCCGGGGCGCTGAGCGCCTATCTCACCGGCCGCACCCGGGCGCCCGACGGGGGCGAGGCCGCCGCGGTCCTGACGATCCGCGAACGCCAGCCGATGGCGGTCAGCACCGACCCGAAACCCGTCCCGGTCGCCACCGTCACGGTGCCGGCGGGGGGCGACGCGGTGTTCGCGCCGCTCCGGCCGCGCCTGCTGCGCCTCGCGGGCCGCCCCGCCCTCCTGGCCGCGACCCTCGCGGGAGCGGATGCGGGCGGGCTCGTGCTGATCGGGCGCCCGGACGGTCAGGCGGGCTGGGCCGTCACCGCGCGCACGCCGCCGCAGCCCGGGCCGCCCCTCAAGATCGCCGGCATCGCGGATTTCGCCGGTTCCGGCGGCGTCCAGGCCGCGACGGTGAGCGCCCGGGGGGGGCTGCAGCTCTGGACGCTGTCCCCCGGCACGATCGAACCGGCCGGCGAGGCCCCGGGCTACGCGGCCGGCGAGGGCGATGCCGACCTCGCCGTCGCGATCCCGGCTGCCGGGCCGCCCGAGCTCGTCCTGCCGGTGGCGGGCCGTCCGGAGATCGCCCTCGTCCAGGCCAAGGGGTCGCTGCACGAGCGCCTGCGCATACCGCTGCCGGCGCCGGCGACCACCGGCATCGTGGCGTTGGGCGAGGGCGCGGCGACGCGGCTGCTCGTCGGCCTCGCCGACGGGCGCGTCGCCGTCATCGCCCCGGACGGAGGCAAGCCATGACCGAGGGCGTGGCCGATGGCGGCAGCCGCCTGTTCCCGACCCGGCCGTTCGTGGGGGCGTCGATCGCCGTGATCCGCGACGGGCGCGTCCTGCTGGCGGCCCGGGCGAACGAGCCGATGCGCGGCGTCTGGACCCTGCCGGGCGGCCTCGTCGAGGCGGGCGAGGCGCTGGCCGAGGCGGCGTTGCGCGAACTGTCCGAGGAGGTCGGCCTGACGGCCGAGGTGGTCGGCGTGCTCTCGCCCACGGAGATCATCGTCCGGGACGAGGCGGGCCGCGCCCGCCACCATTATGTCGTCCATCCGCACGCCGCCCTGTGGCTGGGCGGCGAGCCCGTGGCCGGGCCGGAGGCCCTCGGGGTCCGCTGGGCGACGCGCGAGGAGGTCGCCGGCCTCGCGACGACCCCGGGCCTGATCGACACCCTGGACGAGGCGTTCGCGCGGGTGCGCGACAGAGGGGCGCGCGCGTGAGGTTTCCGGTCATCCTGTGCCTGGCCGCGACCCTGGCCGGCCCGGCCCTGGCGCAGCAGCGCGGCACCCGCGCGGCGCCGGCTCCCGCGAAGGAGGCGCCCAAGGAATCCGCCAAGGAGACGAGCCCGCAGGCGGACGCGCCCGCTCCCTACGACCGCGACCTGATGCGGATGTCCGAGATCATCGGGGCGCTCGCCTTCCTGCGCAGCCTCTGCGCGGCGCCCGACGCTGCGGAATGGCCCTCCCGCATGAAGGCGCTGATCGACTCCGAGGGTGTGACCCCGGCCCGCCGCGACCGGCTGGCGGGCGCCTACAACCGCGGCTATCGCAGCTACGCGCTGACCTACCGGGTCTGCACCCCGGCCGCGCACGAGGCGGCCGCCCGCTACGTCGCCGAGGGCGACAGGCTGTCGCACGCCTTGGCCGGGCGATTCGGCGGGTGATGCAGAGGCAACACACCTTTCCGGCATCCCCGAAAAGCATCAAGTTCGAGCGCTCGCGTTAACCGATCTGAAATTCCCGGCTGGCCGAGGCGCGGGGAGCCGCCTATCATTCTCTCGTCCGCCGGGTCCCGTGCCCGGCGCAACGGAAGTATCGGGCCCATGCAGCACATCTCTCAGACCGCCCCCATCGAGGTCGATGTCGAGGAGAAACGCGTCGCTCTGAGTTACGTCTCGGAAGCGTTCGCGGAAGGCTGCCTCGACGGGCTCGACGGTGATTGCATGGCGCAGGCCGCCCTGTTCGCCGCGTTCCAGGAACTGGTGATGACCTACGGCGAGGAGGCCACCGCGCGCTACGCCGAAGGCTTTCCGGAGCGCATCCGCGGCGGCGCCTTCACCACGACCCTCCAGCATTGAGGAGAGCGGCGTCGGGCGATTCGGACGGTTGAGGCGGGCACCCGCAGCACCTACCTCCCGGCCACGCGATCCGGAACGCCGGATCGCCCCCGTCGCGTGAGGATCTGCCTGCCATGCCCGTCGCCCTGCTGCCCGACCGTGCCCTCGTCACCGTTACCGGGCCGGAGGCCGCCGCGCTGCTCCAGGGCGTGCTGACCTGCAACGTCGAGACCCTTGAGGATGCCGAGGCCCGCCTCGGCGCCCTGCTGGCGCCGCAGGGCAAGATCCTGTTCGACTTCCTGATCTCGCGGATCCCGGACGGGTTCCGGCTCGACACGGCCATCGACCGCGCCGCCGACTTGGCCAAGCGCCTGACCCTCTACCGGCTGCGCGCGCAGGTCGCGATCGCGGTCGACCCGACCGTGGCGGTGGCGGCTTCCTGGGCGGGGGCCTCCCCGGCGGTCGAGACCGACATGGTCGCGGATACCCGCCACATCGATCTCGGCGCCCGGCTCTACGCGGCCGAGGGCGCCTTCTCGGCGGATGCCGCGGAGGCCGACTATCACCGGCACCGCATCGCACTCGCCGTGCCCGAGGGCGGGCGCGACTACGCCTACGGGGATGCCTTCCCCCACGAGGCGCTGATGGATCAGCTCGGCGGCGTCGACTTCAAGAAGGGCTGCTATGTGGGCCAGGAGGTGGTCTCGCGGATGCAGCACCGCGGCACCGCCCGCACCCGGATGCTGGCGGCCCGCTACGCCGGCGAGGCCCCGCCCCCCGGCACCGAGATCACCGCGGGCGGCAAGGCGCTCGGCACCACCGGCAGCGCCGCGGGCGCGCACGGCCTCGCTCTCGTCCGGCTCGACCGCCTGGCCGACGCGCTGGCGGCCGGTGCGACGCCGCTGGCCGGCGATCGTCCGGTGACGCTCGAGAAGCCGGCCTACGCGACTTTCGCGCTGCCGGAGGCGGCCGGATCGCCGGCGGCCTGAGCGGGCATCGGACCGCGGAGCGGCGATGGCGTTCCGCTCCTGTTCTCGCTAAACCGGCGGGATGTCCGAGACCGGCCTGATCGACCATCCCGACGGTTGCCCCCGCTGCTGGTGGGCCGGCCACGACCCGCTCTACGTCGCCTACCACGACACGGAATGGGGCGTGCCCGAGCGCGACGGCCGCGCGCTCTACGAGAAGCTGATCCTCGACGGCTTCCAGGCCGGCCTGTCCTGGATCACGATCCTGCGCCGCCGCGACGGGTTCCGCGACGCATTCTCGGGCTTCGATCCGGAGGCCATCGCCCGCTACGGCGAGGCCGACGTCGCCCGGCTGATGAGCGACCCCCGCATCATCCGCAACCGCGCCAAGATCCTGGGCACGATCGCGGGCGCCCGGGCCTGGCTGCGCATCGAGGGGAGCGGCCCCGGCTTCGCGCCGTTCCTGTGGGATTTCGTGGACGGGCAGCCGATCCAGGGTACCGCCCGGGCCCGCGCCGAGGTCCAGACCGAGACGCCGGTCTCCCGGGCGATCGGCAAGGCTCTCAAGGCGGAGGGGTTTTCCTTCTGCGGGCCGACCATCGTGCACGCCTTCATGCAGGCCGTCGGCATGGTCAACGACCACCTCGTCGGCTGCCACCGGCACGCGCCCTGCGCCGAACTGGGGCGCCCGGCATGAGCGAGACGCACGATCCGGCGCCCCGGGCCTGGCAGCGGATGCTGTCCGGCCGCCGCCTCGACCTACTCGACCCCGCGCCCCGGGACATCGAGATCGCCGACATCGCCCACGGGCTCGCCCGGGTCGCCCGCTGGAACGGCCAGACCCGCGGGCCGCACGTCTTCTCGGTGGCGCAGCACAGCCTGCTGGTGGAGGCGGTCGGCCGCCACATCGCCCCCGGCTGCACCGATCCCGAGGGGCTGGAACTGCTGCTGCACGACGCCCCGGAATACGTGGTCGGCGACATCATCTCGCCGCTCAAGGCCGCGATCGGCGACGCCTATCGCGGGGTCGAGCTGCGCCTGCTCGCCGCCGTGCGCGGCCGCTTCGGCCTGGCCGAGCCCGCGCCCGCCCTCGGCCGCCTGGTCAAGCGCGCCGACCGGATCGCCGCCCATATCGAGGCCGTGGAACTCGCGGGCTTCGCGCCCGACGAGGCGGAGCTCTATTTCGGCGCGGCCCCGGACCTGCCCGAGTCCGTCCGGACGCTAGCCGAACCGTGGCCCACCGCCCAGGCCGAAGCGCAGTTCCTCGACCGTTTCCAGGCCCTGTGCCGGGCCTGAGCCGGAGGCCTCCGCCCTCGATCCGTCACGATCCCACGCCATGGGCCGCCGCATGCCGAGTCTTCACGTCTGCCCGCTCTCGCGCTTACCCGAGACCGTTGCCGCCACCGGGGCGAGCCACGTGCTCACGCTGGTCAATGTCGGCACGCCGCTCGAGCGGCCGGCGTTGATCGATGCGGAGAATCACGCCGTCATCGGGGTCAGCGATATCGCGGAGCCCCGGGACGGACACGTTTTGCCGGCTGACGAGCACGTCGCCGGCATCCTGGCCTTCGCGCGGGCCTGGCCCCGGGACAAGCCGCTGGTGATCCATTGCTATGCCGGGATCAGCCGCTCCACCGCGGCGGCCTATATCGCCGCCTGCGCGCTGGCGCCGGAGCGCGACGAGGGCGCGATCGCCGACGCCCTGCGGGCGGCCTCCCCGTCGGCCACCCCCAATCCCCTGTTCGTGGCGATCGCCGACCGGATGCTCGACCGGGACGGCCGCATGGTCGCGGCGATCGCCCGGATCGGCCGCGGCGCCGAGGCGTTCGAGGGGACGCCCTTCTGTCTCACGCTTCCGTGACGGCCGCTCCCGAAACTTCCGGTTGTCGGCCCCGGCCGCCCTGCGCGCGGTCGTCCGAAGGGCATTCCGCAAGGCGCGCCGAGTGTGGCGCAAAGGCCGCCGCGTCACGCCAAAACGGTGCGGATCGCCCCGGTGCCGCCCTCGCGTGGGTTGTGGCCGCACCGGCTGCCGCCTTAGAACCGACCCAAAGGATGTGTGTGGGATGAACGCGAGCAGACCCGAGGTGGCCCAGGCCGCCGGCGACCTGCCCTTCGAGAAGGCGCTGGAGCAACTCGAGGAGATCGTGCGCAGGCTCGAGCGGGGCGATGTCCCGCTGGACGAGTCGGTGGCGATCTATGAGCGCGGCGAGGTGCTGAAGAAGCACTGCGAGGCGCTGCTGAAGCGGGCCGAGGCGCGGATCCAGCGGATCACCCTCGGTGCCGACGGGCGGCCCGAGGGCGTGGCGCCGCTCGATATATCCTGAGGCTCGGCGGTCAGACCGATCCCGTCCGATAGAGGTTGATGCCGTGGCGATTTCCCCCGAGCTGAGCGCGCTTCTCGACCGTGTCCCGGAGCCGGCTGCGTTGCGCCAGCTTCCCGAATCGGAGCTGCAGGCGGTGGCGGACGCGGTGCGGGCCGAGATGATCGACGCGGT